>NZ_JBIXLN010000023.1:0-79827 GCF_045798555.1 Paeniglutamicibacter sp. MACA_103
CATCGCAGCACCCCATTACCTTTCTAGACATCCCCAGCACCCAACCCGTTGGGCAAGAACCGGGATTGCCGGCCTGTTGGCCCCGGCGCGGGGGGCCCCCCCCCCCCGGCGGCCCCCCCCTGCGGGGGCGCCCCCCCCCCCCCCCCGGGCCATGCGCAGGGCCAATGCCCCCTCGTTACTCGAGGCCGAGTGAGAAGGCCGCGTCCAGGTCGTGGCTGGAGTATGCACGGAACGCAATATGGGTTTGGGTTCCGGTGATGCCGGGGACCTTGGAGAGCTTGTTGGCGATGACCTCGGCCAGGTCCTCGTGGTGGCGGACCCGGGCGATGGCAATGAGATCCCAGTCGCCGGCGACCGAATACACCTCGGAGATGCCTTCGATGTCCGAGATCTTTTCGGCGCACTCGGGAATGCTGTCAGAAGCGGTTTGGATCATGACGAATGCAGTGACCACGTGTATACCTCCAGGTGGTTATGGGCGGTGGTTGCCTGAACTTGATTTGAGCCTAGTTCAGGATGCGGACGTGCGCACGCGGCGGCGCGCAATGAGGTTGGTGACCAGGCGGCGGCCCACCAGGAACACACCAAGCACGATCGTTGCCACGATGATGAACGGCACCGCCGCGGTGGCGCCGAACAGCACGCGCAGGGCGAGTCCCAATGCCACGGTCCCGAGCCAGACGAGTACGCCGGTGGGCCAGATCCGCGAGTGGGTGCTCCACGGGCGCGAAAGCAGCGTCAAGGCGGCCAGCGCCAGCAGGAAGGGGGCCGCCGTTTGGAGCACCCCGAGGACGGTCAGTGAATGTTGGTGGGAGCCCCGTCCGCTCAGGGCGAAGATCAGGACGAGGACCACGTCGATCGCGAAATATGCGATCCAGGTCTTACGAGAGGTCATGCATCTATTCTACGGCGCGTAGTACGTCCTTGTGCCCGCCGCGGGTTGCGCGTCCGGCTGGCTCGGCACTAGGGGCTCCGGGTTGGCGCCGAAGTCGGTTGCCCGGACCTCGCCGGCGCGGACGGCCTGGCCTTGGCGGGAGTCGGCGCGGGTCGCTTCGCCTGGACAGGGCGGGGGATCAGGTCCAGTTCCACCAGGACCGTCTTCTCGGTGTAGCCGAAGACGCGCCCCGACGGCGCGGCCGCGAGCCGGCTACCGAAGCGCTGCTTGCCCCGGGGGCTGCCGATCACGGATTTGGTGCCGGCGCGGAAGTCCACGACCGTGGTGGTTCCCTTGGCGCTGTGCACGAGCTTGGAGCCGTCGCCCACCTGGGCGATGTCGGCGTTGGCCCATCCGGGCCGGTTGGCGGCGTTCCGTGCCTGGGTGAGGCGATGGCGGCGGACCAGTTTCCCGTTGGCCGGGTCGATGATGTTGATCCCCTCGATGTCGGCGACCACGAGCCATCCGGCGATGAGCTTGGGCGCGTAGAGGGCGCCGGAAGAGGTGACCGGGGCGGTTTCCCAGATCTTCTTCTTCGTGGCGATTTCCAGCTTGAAGACCTTGGCCGGGCCCTTGGTGTCGGGGATGCCGTAGCCGTTGCGCACCGAGGATGTCCCGTAGAGGTAGCGTTCGTCGGCGGCCAGCCCGATGATGGAGTGGGCCTTGACGAAACCGGTTCCGCCGCCGTCGAGCACCCAGGCGACCTTGTTGGTGCGCGGGTCGATCATTCCCAGCACGCCGCCGGCCCGCCCGTAGTCCGGGACGGTGCCGAAGAACACGTTGCGCGAATTCACGGCCCAGCCGAAGGGCCGGGACTGGTGGTACTTGCGGCTCAGCCGCTCCAGCCGCACATAGCCGTCCGCCCGGCCCTTCTTCCGGCTGTCGAGGCCGATGATGTCGGCGGAGCCGTATGAACCGAGGTAGCTGCGGGTGGGATCGAATTCGATCATGCCCTCGATCTGGTTGACCACGTCCTCCTCGTCGGGGGAGTGCCAACGGGCCCCGGTGTCGGGGTTGACGGCGGCGAGCCCCTTGCCCATGTAGCCGCCTACGTAGACGCTGCCGTCGGAGTGGCCCAGCAGAGACTGGATCGTGAATTCGCCGTCGGTGAGCGAGACGGTACGGACCTTGTCGACCTTGCCGGTGGCGAGCGTGAAGAACTCGATGCGCAGGCCGGTGGGGATCTGGCTGGCCACGAGCACCTGCTTGCCGTTGGATGCCAGCACCAGGGGCGAGCTTGTGCCGACGGGGCCCAGTTTGGTGTCCCGCCAGGTCGTGGTGTCCGTGGCGTAGAGGATGTCCTTGGAGATGGTGAAGACGCGTGCTCCGCCGGCTGCCCCGGAGGCGCGGCGGGCGGCCCAGACGCGTTCGACTTTCCCGGCCCATTTTCCTGTTCTCGGGTCCAGCAGCAACTGGGCGGCGACGTCGCTGGCGCTCACCGCGACGCGGTTCCCGAGCACGTCGATGGAGGAGATGAAGCCGTTGGGCATCGGCTCCGGCAGCTGGATCTCGGTGCGCCGACCCGGGTTTGAGGCGGGGAAGGTGAACAGCCTGGGGTTGCGCGATCCGGTGCCGGCCCAGACTTGGTCGTCCGGGCCGATGGCCAGGCGCCGGACGTAGTCGCTGTCGGCGGCGAGGCGTTTGTGGACGCGGATCCTTTTGGTTGCCGCGGCGTAGGTGAAGGTGGCGCCCAGCGGGTAGGTGCCGCCCCAGAGGTTTCCTGCCGAGTCCAGTTGCAGTTCGTAGAGCGTGGTTGCGCCGGGGACCGTGCCGATCCGGCGCGCCTGCTTGGGGCTGCCGGGGCTCCAGGACAGCAGGTTGCCGCCGGTGCAGAGGTAGAGGGTCTTGCTTTCGCGGTGCCAGGCCATGGATTCGATTCCGCCGTTGTGGCTTCCGGGAATGGTCACCACGTGCGCCGGCGCCCCGGCGTCCGGGTTGACGATCTGGAGTTGGTTGACCGGTCCGACGATGGACACCGCAAGCCAGGGGACAGGTGCGGCGGTGAGCCCGGGAAGCGGCACCACGGCCTTGACGCTCAAGGCCGGGAAGGCGCCCTCAAAGCGGGAAATGGCACCGCGGGTGTTGGCGGCCGGTTTCAGCGGGGTTCTCAGCAGGGGATCACGGGTGCGCCACGGGGGTGGTCCGGGCTTGGCGGTGGGCGTCGGCCGGACGGTCGGGCCGGGGGTTGGCGGCGTCGGGTCAGCCGCCGGGGCCCGGACGGGGAGGTGCGGGGGAGAGAGCGCGACCCCGCCGGCGGCCAGGGCCGCGAGGGACAGCAGCCCGCGTCGGGTCAGCCGATGCGGATCCTGCGGGGAGTCGTGGGGCACTGTCGTCTTCCGGTGGTCTCAAATTGGCGCTGACGGCCTTGAGACTAACAGCCGCAGATGGACGGTTGCAGGTTGTGCACGCCGGAGCATGTCGCATCTCACACACGCATGCAAGCGATTACGCCGCTTGGGTTCGGAGCGGACGGGGGGATTTCCCGGCGGGGCCGCCGGCATCGTGCCGGGGCTACGGCCGGTGCTCCACCGCATAGGAATGTATGACGGTGCCGTTGTCCAGGGTCCGTGAACCCGCCAGCTGCAGCAGGGCGGCGGAGGTGTGGTGGACCAGGAGGCCGGCGTCGGGCGCATTGCCCAGGAAGAAGGGGTGGATCCACAACCGGATCTCATCCAGCAGCCCGTGCTCCATCAGCGTGCCGGCGAGCCGTCCGAACCCATAGGTCACGATGTCCCGCCCCGGTTCGTCCTTGAAGCGTGTGATGGCCGCGGCGACGTCGCTGTCGATGATGACGCTGTTGTCCCACGTGGCCTCCCGCAAGGTCGTGGAAACCACGTATTTCCGCAGGGCGTTGATGCGGTCGGTGTAGGGATCGCCCGACTGCCCCTGCCAGACGCTGGCGAAGGCAAGGTAGGTGTCCCTGCCCAGCAACACGGCATCGCACTTCTCGATGAGCTCCTGCTGGATCGCGGCCCCCTCGTCGCGGGGGTCTTCCAGGACCGGCCAGTGCTGCGGGTTCGTGATGACGCCGTCGAGCGTGACGTAGGTGGAGTTGATGATCCGCCTCATGTGGGTTCGCTCCCTGGATCGTTGCCGTTGCCTTGGTTGCCGATGCAACAAGGCTCGCAGTCCGGCATGGAGAAGGGAACCCCCGCCGCGGCGGCAATCTGCCGGATCGATGTCCCCGTTCCGGGAACCGGGCCGGGAGCCGCCGCACCGCATCAAGCCTGGAAGTACAGCTCCGTGTGCAGCTTGCATCCCGGGTTGAACGCCGCGGCGCAACCCGGGCACGATCCGACGCCGAGGTACTCGGTGATCGCCAAGAGGTTCCCGCAGACGCCGCAGAGCACTGCAGGCTCGTCGCGGGACCCGACCGGCCACTGCGCCGCAACGTGGTCGGCGGCCTCCGCATGGCAGAGATGGCACGGATAGAACTCGCCGCAGCATGCGAACTTGATCGCCACCACATCCAGCGGGGTCCGGTAGTGCACGCAGCGCGTCTGGCCATCGACGACGGGCCCCAGCACGTGGGGACGGCCGGCGTTCAACGCACGCCCCGCGCGGTGAGCGCGTCCCCGAGTTCGTCGGCGTGCTTGAGTGCCACGATGAGGAACGGGACGACGAAGGTGCGCGGGTTGTTCCGGGCCCCGCGCGCCCGCTGTGCGTCGCGCACCTCGCCCGCCCGGCGTCCGAGCACCGGGATGGTGCTGATCGTCACCGTGAGCAGCAGCGCGATCCGCTGCGGGTCCAGGCCCAGCAGTTGAAGGGGGCGCAGCCCGCGCTCGATGGCGTCCAGCAGTGCGGTCACCCGCGTGGTGAGGGCCAGCAACGCAGCGAGCACGATCGCGGCCGTGACCCGGGCGGCGTTGGCGACCGCGGGCTCAGGGCCCAGGAAAACCAGCTGGCTGCCGGCGGTGATCACGATGACCCAGCGGAGGGCGAACACCTGGCGGCCCAGTTCCCGGATCCCGGACCATCCGGGCCCCAGGCCCGCCACCGCGTAGCCCCCGATGCCGACCGCCGCGGCGACGGCCGCCGAAGACCAGTGCGACGGCAGCAGCGAGACTCCGAGCACGACCGCCAGGACCAGCAGCAGCTTCGGGCCGGCGGGCATGCGGTGCAGCCAGCCGGTGCCCGGCTTGTAGAGCGTCAGCATGCCAGCACCGCCTCGTACCTTTCGATGACCGCACCGGGTTCGCCGACGCCGACCAGGCGTCCGCCGGCGAAAAGCACGGCCTGCTCGCACCGTGCGGCCAGCGCGAGGTCGTGGGTGACCAGCACCAGCCGGTGCCCGGCGTCCTCGAACAGGTGGTCGGCGACGCGCCTGGCGTTGCGCGCGTCCAGGTAGGCGGTCGGCTCGTCCGCGATCACCAGCTCCGGGTTGCGCACGAACGCGCCGCACAGCGCGAGCAGTTGCTTCTGGCCGCCCGAGAGGTCGTGGGAGGCGCGTTCGGCCAATTCGGCGAGGCCGAACCGTTCCATCGCCGCGGCCACCCGTGCCTCGAGCTCGGCCGCCTTGAGGCGGTCGGCGCGCAGCGAGAAGGCGACGTCCTCGGCGACGGTCGGCATGATGATCTGCGCGTCCGGGTTGCTGAACACGACGGCGATGCGCCGGCGCAGCTCGGCGGCCCGGCGATTCGGGTCGATCCCCAGGATGCCCAGCTCGCCCGAGGTCCGGGGGACCAGGCCGCCCAGCAGCCGGGCGAACGTGGATTTGCCCGAGCCGTTTTCGCCGATGACCGCCACGGTGCGTGCGTTCAGATCGAGGGAGATCTCCTGCAGCACGTCGGTGTCTCCCAGGCGCACCCCGACGTCCTTGAGGTGGATTGCGCCGGTGTTCATCGGACCACCTCCAGCACGGCGGCGATGCCCATGCCGCCGCCGATCGATGCCGCGGTGACCCCGCGGGTCCCCGCCGGCGCCCCGGCGCGCACCAGGCGGCTGAAGAGGCGCACCACGGCGATGGCGCCGCTGGCGCCCCACGGGTGGCCGAGTGCCAGCGCGCCGCCATCGGCGGAGAGGCGCGGGTCGTCCTCCGCGATCCCGATCCTCTCCAGCACCGCCAGGGACTGCGCGGCGAACGCCTCGACGATTTCCAGCGCCGAAATCTCCGCCAGTTCCCATCCCGCCGAGCGCAGGGCTGCTTGAATGGCGCCGGCGGCGCCGATGCCCGGCAGCGCCGGATCGCAGCCAAGAACGGCGGACGCCCGGATCGCGAGCCCGGGTGCGGAACCCGCGGGTCCGAGCACCAGGGCGGCGGCGCCGTCCCCGATCCGCGTGGCCGTGCCCGCGGTGAGCGTTCCTCCGGGGAAGAGCGCGGGCAACCGCGGGAGCAGCCGCTCAGCCCCGCCGATCGCGTCGTCATGCCGGAGCCCGGCCAGCGGCACCAGCTCGGCATCGAAGCGTCCGGCGTCCCGTGCGGCACGTGCGCGGGCGTGGCTGCGGGCGGCATGGGCATCCTGGCGGGCGCGCGGGATGCCGTCGTGCACGGCAAGGTCCTCGGCCGCCCGGGTCATGCCCGGGTCGCTGAAGCCCGCGGGGGCAAACGGTGCCCGGTCATAGGGGACACCGCCCACCGAACGCACCGGCGCCGTGGACGCGCTCTCCACGCCTCCGGCGACGCGCATCCGCCGGTCCCCGGCACGGATCGCGGCCGCGGCATCGAGCACTGCCGCCAGGCCGCTGCCGCATTGGCGGTCCACGGTGGCGCCGGGAACCTCGTGGCCCAGCCCGGCCGCCAGCGCGGCGATGCGGCCGGGGTTCCCTCCCGGTCCCATGCAGTTCCCCAGGAGCACGTCGGCCACGGTGATCGGCGAACCGTGCACCGCTTCGGCGTCTTTCAGGGCTGCCCGGATCACCGGAGCCGCCAGTTCCTCGACGCGCAGGTGCGCCAGGCCGCGGCCGCGGGTGCCGATCGGGGTGCGCCGGGCGGCGATGACCACGGGATCGTTTTCAGCGTGCAAGGGACTGCACCTCCCCGGCCAGGACCAGGCGCATGGCCTCGGCGCGTGCGGGCTTGCCCGATGCGGTCCGCGGGATCTGCCCGGCGAACCATTGCCGCGGTCGGTGCGCCGGTGTGAGCCCGGCGGCGGCCAGCGCCCGCAGGTCGGCCGGGGCTCCGCCGTCCAGCTCCAGCAGCGCCGAGACCAGGGCCCCGACGGGCCCGCGCGGCAGGCCGAACACGATCGCGTCGCGGACGCCCGGGATCGAGCGCAGCACCGCCTCGACCTCCTCCGGGACGATCGTCGCCGAGGCGCTCAGGATCGCGTCGTCGGCCCGCCCCAGCAGGCGGAGCCGGCCGTCGACGAGCTCCGCGCGATCGCCGACCGTGGCCCATTCGCCGTCCCGGCGCAACGGCCCGGGGGCGCCGGCATAGCCGGAGGCAATGAAGGGCGAGCGCACCCACAGAATGCCCTCCCGGACCCGAAGTTCGACCCCGGGGAAGGCCCGCAGCCCGTCGCCCGTATCGCAGGCTACGAAGGACAGCTCGGCCGCACCGTAGTAGGCGGTCACGCGGATTCCCGCGGCCTCGGCGCGCCGGCGCAGTTCCGGGTCGAGATGGGAGCCGCCGACCAACGCGGTGCGCAGCCGCGGCGGTGCACCGGCGTCGAGAACGGCGCGTAGCGCCTGCGGGGTGCCGTGCAAGGCGTCGGCGTCCGGGGTCGGGCGCAGCACCGCCTGCGGGCCGCCCGAGAGTGTATGGGCGAGGGAGAACAGGGTGAGCGAGGAGGCCGGCGGGGCGGGGAGTGCCACGGTCTCCCCGGGCCCGGCGTCCAGGAACCGGCTGACGGCGGCGAAGGAGTCGGCCCACGATTCCGCGCTGCGCAGCACGATCCGCGGCGCACCGCTGCTGCCGGAGGTGAGCGTCGCCCAGGCGGTTCCCTCGGGAAGCTCCGCCGTCGCGGCAGCCGCGACCATGGCGTCCCAGTGGGTTTTCGACGACCGGGGATCACCGACCAGCGGGACGTCGCCCGCGTCCCGGATCCGCCCCAGGCGCTGAAGCAGCCCGGGTTCTGCTCCGTTGACCGGGATGATCACCGGATCCGCTCCGGGACCGGTGCCGTTTTGGAGGCCCACACGCGGGCGAAGGCACGCGGATAGGCCCGGACCAGCGTGGTCACGATGATGGTCGCGGTCACGGCCTTGATCAGGTCGCCGGGTACGAATGCGAGGCTCATCAGCACCGTCTCGCCCAGCGGCAGGCGCGTCACCATGCTCTGCACCGGGATCCCCACGGCGTAGATCACCAGGATGCCGCCGGTGAGCACTCCGACGAGCGTCCGCCACGGCACCGGTTTGCGCCCTGAGGCATGCACGATCAGGCCGATGACAAACGCGCCGACGACCCAGCCGAGCAGGTATCCTGCCGAGGGACCGAAGAAGACGCCGATGCCGCCGCGGCCGCCGGCGAGCAGGGGCAGGCCGATCGCGACCAGCGCCATCAGAACCGCCATCGAGAGGGCGCCGAGCCACGGCCCGAGAATGGCGCCCGCGAGCATCACCCCGAGCGTCTGGACCGTGATCGGGACTCCGCCGGCGACGGTGAAACCGCCCGGCAGGCCGAGCACGGCGACAATTGCCGCGAAGACGGCGACCCGTGCGAGAGCGGTGGCGTCGAGACGCCGCCCGGCGGAACGGTCGGGGAAGGTGCGGGCATTGGTCATGGGAGGATCCTTCTCGGTTTCAATCCTGAACGGCACTCACTTGAACACCGTCCAATTGAACGGTGTTCAGGGACGGTGTTTACTATAGTGACGCCGTGGCGAATGGCGCAATGGCCGCTGTAATACTTCGACGTCGCGGCCCTGCGGGTTCTCGACGGGCACCGGCCTGCCAACCTCGCGATGCGTGCCAATGCGGTCAAGCCAGGGTTTCGGCGTTCGTCCGGCGAGCACGGCTGGAAACCCCAAAATTCGGCTCCAGCCTTGGGAAACAAAGGAACCCATGTGGAGCTTCCGAGGGAGCCGTCAGGGCAAATGGCAGATTGCAGGAGGGGGAGCGCTAGCGCCATTTGCTGGATTGGAGAAGTCCATGTGATGGGGCACCGTGATGTCCGATTGGACGCGCGCCTGCACTCGCTGCTGAGCCGACACCGAACCCTCCGAAGCCAGGGCGAGCGAGGACCTGGCCCGCCAGCTCCGGCCATGCGCTCAGGGAGGTTCCCGGGGCCAGGCCCGGCGGCCCCACGGGGTCGCTTGCGGCCAGGGCTGGACGTCCCGGCACCGCCTTATCGGGTCAGCTTCTTCAGGCCCTTCTTCGGCGGCACCCGCACCGGCTCGGGCCACCGGGGGCTCAGGGTGTCGCCCAGCGTGGTGCCCCGGAGCTTGCGCCCGAACATGGGCAGCACCCACTCGGTGACCCACACCCGGTGTTCCCGCGCCCGCTGTCGCACGCCGCGCGATGCCTTCCGCTTGTCCCGATGCGTGATGGCGTGCGGCACTGCAAGAACATCCAGGACCCTCGCCGCCAGGTATTTGTGCCCGGCCTTGGACATGTGCAGCCGGTCGGACGCCCACATGCGGGAATTCGCGTAGGCGGTGAAGGTGGCGTAATCCACCAGGATGGCACCGTACTTCGCGGCGATGCGCCGGACGCCGTCGTTGTAGGCATGATTCTTGCGGCGCAGGGGCCCCAGAATGGGTGAAACCTCCACGTCGTAGCCGGTAAAGAGCACCAGCGTGGCACCCGTCTGCGCCAGCCTGTCGATCAGGAATTCATACTCGGCCAGGATGTCAGCGATCTTCGTTCCAAAGTCCATGACGTCATTGCCGCCGGCATAGAGCGTGATGAGCGTCGGCTTCAGGGCGATGGCCGGCTCCAGCTGTTCCGCGATGATGTGCCGGAGTCGCTTGCTGCGGATGGCCAGATTTGCGTATTCCCATCCCGGGGCCTCGCTGGCGAGGGCCTCGGCCACCCGGTCGGCCCAGCCCCTGACGCCATTGGGCCGCCGCTTGCTGCTGTCACCGACTCCCTCCGTGAAGGAATCTCCCAGCGCAACATAGCGTCCCGGTCCGTGGACAATCATGTGGAGCTAAGCGGCTTCGCGTGATGCGGCCGAGTGCGGATCCGGCAACGCTGGCGCTGCTCTGGTCGGCAGGAACGACGATTCCGACGCGTAGGCCGCCATGGACCGTGGCGTCCCGCCGCGCAGCACATGCATTCGCGCTTGGGTCGGCTCCGCCGAGTCGCCGGTGAAGGCGTTGCGGCGGTCCTCGACCCCTACATGGAGCAAGGCGCCAAGACCGGGCCCTTGACAGGGCACCGTGCCAATGGCCAACCGGGCGACCCGGGCTTCATCCGCGACCTGGCCCATGAACGCATGATCCATGCGTGCAAGCGTGGGCAGATGCCTGGGGCCGCGTTGGCCCCTGCGGATGCCTGAAATTTTCATTTGCTGCCTCAGAGGGAAGCCCGAAGCCGCGCGTGCTCCGCAATGGCCTGGGTGTAGAGGGTCATCAGCTGGTCGCACACGACGTGCCAGCTGCGGCCCTGGACTTGCTGGAATGCCGCCGCCGCAAAGGCGGCACGTTTGGCGTCGTCGCCGATGAGGTCCATGGCGTAGTCACGCAACTGGGCCAGATTGCCGGGTGCGTAGAGCCAACCCGTGCGGGAGGAGTCCACGAGATCCACGGGGCCGCCGCGACCGGTGGCAACGACGGGGACACCTGATGCCATGGCTTCCTGGATGGTCTGGCAAAAGGTTTCGAGTTCGCCCGGATGCACGAACAGGTCAAAGGAGGCCATGGCGGCGGCCAACTCGTCACCCCCAAGGAAGCCCGTGAAGTGGGCCTTCGGCAAGAGTGATTCGAGCACCTCCCGCTGCGGTCCGTCACCGACGATGACCAGCCGGGTGTCGGGTATCTCGGCGAGGGCCGCCAGGTCCTCCACCTGCTTTTCGAGGGCCAGGCGCCCCACATAGCCGATGATCTTGTGACCCTGGGGCGCCACCGTGCGACGAAACTCTGCGCTGCGCTTACCGGGGTGGAAGCGTTCGGTATCCACCCCGCGGCGCCACAACTCCATCCTCGGGATGCCATGGCCCTGCAGTTTTTGCATCGAGTCGCTCGAGGGAACGAGTGTTTTCGTCGCTGCAAAGTGGATGCGTTTCACACGCTGCCACGCCCAGTTTTCCAAAAAGGGCAGGCCGTATCGGGCAGCGTATCCGGGTACGTCGGTTTGGTAGATGGCTACCGAGGGGATATCCAGGGCCGTTGCGGCCCGGACGGCACGCCAGCCCAGAACAAATGGTGAGGCCAAGTGGACAACGTCGGGATTGAACTCAGCCAACAGGGCCTTCACCCGCACCACCCCTCCAATGGCAACCCGGATGTTCCGGTAACCGGCGAGGGGAACAGCCGGCAGCCGCCGGATGGTTGCGCCTTCCATCGTGGGCGGCGCGTCCTCCAGCGTCGAGGGGGCGATGACCAAGACCTGGTCCCCGCGCGCATCCAAATGCTGCAAGACCTTCAGCAGCGAATGGGTAACCCCATTCATCTCGGGAAAGAACGATTCAGCAACTATGGCAGCCTTCACGCCTCAAACATGGGCCGTGAAGATTGCCAACTTGCGCGGCTGCAGGAACTTTGCGGTGAAGAATGGGTGAACGGCTGCACCCAGAGCTGTGATCGATGCACTGACCACGCGTCCTGTTGGCGCTTCCGGTGACCTGCAAAATGTGCCTGCGGTCGTTGACCGTCCGGGCAGACGCGTGGGCATGGCACGAATGTCTGACCGTCGAGCATAGGCCCGTGGTTGTCTGGGAGACTTCTTCCCCGTCGAGTTTCACCCCACTTCTTCGGCCTTCACGTCCAGGTCTATGGCGTTCCCGCAGACACGGAGCATGAAGAAATCCGGGCCCTGGGAATGCTGGGGGAGGGACAGTCCCCAGATGATCCGGAAGGCAGCGACGAAATGCTGTTGACATTCGAGCGTCAACGGGCCGAACTATGCGGAAGCTGGATCCGTTGCTGTTCCGTGTGGGGAACGCTCTGCGGGACACTCAATTGTTTGATCTATTAGAGGTGCATGGTGTGAGGATTCCCCAGCTCGGCGTGAATGTTAATGCGGAGTTCAACGGCGGGATTACCCCGATGAAATCATCGTGATTCTCCTCCGCTCTCCGTGTGCGAGGGCGTGCCTAATGCGCTAAAACAGACGTTTGTTGCCAAGAAGTGAATACGGAATGCGGTGTAGGACTGCTCAAAACCTCGGGCAGCCTGAAGTAGTCGCGGGATCTGGCTTACGGGGCTTGCTCCCGTATTGTGAACCCTATGACGATAAATGTAAGGCGAGTAACTGTCGATGATGCTGAAGCGTGGAAGGCGCTATACAGCGGTTATCGCACCTTCTATAGGCTCCCGGAGGACGCTGCGGTCGTGGCGCAAACGTGGGAGTGGATCGTCAACGGCGAACACGGTTTGGTCGGACTCATCGCTACCGATGATGACGTGCCTGTTGGGCTGGCGAACACCCGTTGGTTCGCGCGACCCTCGTCTGCGGCTCTTGGTCTCTATCTTGATGATCTCTTCACCTTGCCGGACGTGCGATCGCGTGGGGTCGGGCGTGCGCTCCTCACCAGTGTGGCTCAAGTTGCGGGCGAGGGCGGCGCGAACGTCGTGCGTTGGATTACTGCGGCAGACAATGTGACTGCGCGGCGCCTCTACGATGATGTTGCCCGGGAAACCCCGTGGGTGACCTACGACATGAGCCCAAGCGTCTAGGCTCACCAAGACGCAGGAAGCCCCCAGTGGTTCATTGCTACTAGGTTCTTTGCTGTATCTGGGGCGGGAGTCAGTCCCCGCCCGCAAGTCGAACCTTTAGCGGACAGGAGTTCTTCGGCTGCAAGGTTGGTTTATCTTAACGGGTGATGTGCCGATGGTCCGGCGGCCGCAGTCATGTTTGATCGCACGTGCGAGACTGTCACTGTGACCATCGACATCAAAGCCATGCTCCATCGGGTCGTCGCCGAGGTGTTCGATCAGGACTTCACCGTGGAAGATGCGACTTCTAGCGATGACGCCTCGCGACTCGCGGTCCGCGTGATCAGTCGGCTCGAACAGGACCGCACGGCAATCATTCGTGCCTCCTCCGCGTGGATGGACGCTTTCATCCCCGAGCTGAACGTCCAGACCAGCGTCCTTGACGAAGACGATGTGGAGCAGGAGCAGGAGAAGGAAGATGAGCTTCGACGGCTCTGCCTTATCGCGCGTGCCTACCTTCGAGGCGAAGGGCGTATCGAACAAAAACGGCGGTTGTTCCGCCGGGGCACGGTTCCGGTCCTGAGGGTCGAGGTGAACGACCAGGAGTGGCGTCTTGACCGGAATCATTGGACGGTGCGGTAGGGGCATGCGGTTCTGGTGCCCCTAGAACGAAGCCTCTGCGGGACGGTTCGATCACCAGGGCGTGCCCCGAAGATCAATGTCGCCCTGGGGCCACTGGCTCGCGAGACGATTGGCCGAGCAGACGAGGTTTGGTCCGCCTTCGGACACTACGACGGAGGTCTGGTCGAGACGGGACAAGCACCGTTCCGTGGCGTTGACCTGGACCCATCCCGCCGACTCGTAAAAGGGCACTACTTCCCTTCGACACCCGAGAAATCCGAAATCGACTCCGGTTTCATCACGCATCTCTTTTTGAGCGAGTCGCACCGTTCGCCCGCCTAGACCCGTACCCCGATGTCGTTTATCGACCAAGACACCGCCCGTGCCGGCCACCAGGATTTCCTGGGAGCCCACCGAGATCAGACGGCGCTGGAAGCCGACGTGTGCTGTCAACGTTTGCCCTCGGAATGCCAGTACGTGAGTGTCGGCGGGGGAATAGCCGTAGGGAGCATCCGGGTTCCACGCGCCGAATTCGCTCCGGTACTCGCTGTCGAATAAGTCCTCAAGTGCGCTGCGTTCATCTTCGGTGAGGTCGACGTGCCGTCTCACTCGCATGACTTCATCCATGGGTAGAGCTTAGGCCGTTGCGTTGCCGCTGGTCACTGTCCGTAGACCGAACCTATACCGGCCCTTTTGGGCAGCAGTCATGGGATTGGATTCAAACGGCAGACCGAACTTCTGTGTGGACCTTGTGCGCTCGGCAGCCACTGGATGGGATGCGGTGTGCACCCTGCCCAGAATTCGTCGAGAGTGCAAAATGACCGGTCTGGGGAACCCGACTCATCGCCATTAACGGGTTCGTCGTTGAATGAATACTTAGCCACAATCATGCTCCGAGGACTTGCGCCATTACCGTCAATCTCAATGGCTTGGACCACGATGGTGTGTTCAAGCCACGGGCCAGCGAGAACTCGCCCGTAGAAAACGTCTTCACCGATGTCAATCAAGTGTTGCGATGGGGCATACCCTGTCCCTAGGTCATTTCTCATGATGGCCTCCCGGGGTTGGCGCCGGATTTTCAACCTCCAACTTAGAGTTCCTGCGGTACGCTCACCGCCCGGATGGGGAACCTCAATCGGACAGTAATCTGACTATTGGTGAGGTTCTTTGCGTTCCAGGTGCGCGGTGTTAGCAGCCTCGGCTTTTCTGCTGACCCAACTTATAACGCTGGACCACAAAACTGACACCGGCGCGGAACAGATGACGATTCCCGATATCAGGGTAATGACTACCGAGAGTGTTGGGTTGGTGAATAACTGATAAAGGGACCATAGGACCAAGAAAACAGCGGAAGTAAGGGCAAACCACGACAGGCTTAATGTAGCGAATCCTTTGATCACACCTGGCTTGTTGCGGCGGAACTTGACGCTGAATTCTACGGCGAAAACAGCAGTCATCACGACGATGAGGATGATTATGGAGGCAACAATTGGCCCCGCTAACTGACCTGTAACAAAGTTCATCAAGGTACCGCACCCAAGGATGTTTACCATCACGCTTCGAATCGAAGCGCTGTCCATACTTTCCTTGATCTGCCCCGGTGCCATTGTTTCCTTCTGGTTCCTCGTGGAAGGGATCGTTCTCTTCCCGGAAAGCTAACGCCATTTCCTTCTTATTCACCATACGGTAAGGAAATATCTTCATTCTTTTTGAAGCCTTGATGGCGTAGTCCGTTCGGCGTTGGGTGTTTCGCGTCCCCATTCCACGCTGTCCCATAAGACGGTCGATGACCGGTGGCCAGATTCTGGGTGGACGGGCGCATGAAATTCAACGTCTGGCCAGTCCGTAGGCGGAAAGCCTTGCGGGACACCGGCCGGACGAGGTTCGTCAGTGCTCCGGAGGGCAGAAGACGCTTTTCATCCGCTTGCAGCTTCTTCGCCGTCGTACTCCATGCTTTTCCGTATCCAACGAGAACCGGGGCCTTCAGATGCGGCCTCGTCGTGAGGATTGAAGAGGTGACACTTCTTGAGGGAGAGGCAACCGCAGCCGATGCATTCGTCGAGTGATCCTTGAAGTCTTTCCAGTTGGCGGATTCTTCGTGCCACCATCAGCGCCCAGTGGGTGCTGAGCTGATGCCAATCGTCTTGGGTCGGGGCCTTGTCGAATGGAAGTTCGGCCAGTGCTTCGGCAATCTCTGCCAGGGTCAGCCCTACGCGTTGTCCTGCGGCAATTACAGCCAGTCGTCGCAGGGTGTAGCGGCGAAAGAGGCGCTTGTTGCCGGTGGTTCGTTCAGAGGTGATGAGGTTACGGGATTCGTAATACCTCACGGTGGGTACCGACAAGCCTGACCTGCTTGCAATTTCTCCAATGGGCAGCAGGCTCTTGGGTGTGGCGGTAGTCATGTGCTCATGCTTGCATACCGTTAGCTTGACCTCAAGCTAACTTTAGCTAGTTCGATGGTGCGTACGCCCTCGAACACAAGGAGCAACTTGACTGCCATCTTGATCCGGAACGAACACGACGCCACCACAATTGGGGATCGCGAAAAAGACTCGATACTTCCTAGCCCTGCATGGGAACGACGCCAATTGTTACGGCTCCTGCGGAAACGGATCCGGGAGAGAGCAGACTCAAGGCGAACGGCGGTCATCCCGCGACCTCACGAATCACCCCAGAGCATTATGGCCGGAAGTTTCGGCTCGAGAATCATCTGACCGACGGATACCTCCTCATGAACCGATTTCCAAGGGAAGGAATATAGATAATGAAAATCCTCAACGTATCAATCACCGTCCGTGACCTGGAGAAAGCAGCACAGTTCTACCGCGACGTTCTGCTGCTGCCCGTCGAAACGACTCCCACTAGCGCGGAGGTCGCCATTGGTTCAAGCCGACTAACGCTGACCACCGGGGACGGATTTGAGGGCGTCCATCACCTCGCTTTCGGAATCCTTCCCTCAGAGTTCGAACTGGCCCACGAATGGCTGGCCCGCCGGGTGACAATGCTCGAGGCAGACGGCTCGGAGCTCATCCTCGGTTCGGATGATTGGAAATCTCGGTCGTTGTATTTTCTGGGCCCCGAAGGCATCATCCTGGAGTTCATTGCCCGCGACGCCGATGTGTCCATAGTTTCCAGTGGCGGTGAAAACCCATACATGGTGTCCATCAGTGAAGTCGGCATCGGAGTGGAAGACGTCCTGGCCACCGTAGCGACGCTGTCCGAAGATTTGGCCATCCCCAATTTTTACGATCTTTCCAGCACATTCGCTTCCATGGGTGGCCATGACGGTCTCCTGATCGTTGTGCAACGAGACCGGCTCTGGTTCCCCAACAAGGTGTCGAAATCGGCTCGCGGTCCTCTCGTGGTTCAGATCGAATCGCCAGCGAGGAAATCGCGGGTAAATCTCGGCTCGGGAATCTCAGTAGTCAGTGGATAGCCAAGGCCAAGACAGGACTTCATTTATAACGAAGACATGCGGCCAGAAGATCCCTTGAAGACACTAGCAACGTGTTCACCTGTCATTTTTCGAAGTCGACTGCACTGCTTTTGGCGTCCGATTGGGGAACCCTCACCGGTCAGATTTAAGGATCTGGCATCCATAGGTCTAACGAAGTCTGGAAAACAGCACGTAGACTCACGGAGAAGCTCAGTTCCGCTTCGATGGAGGCCAGGTAATGCCGAGGATTTACCGTAGTGCTCCGATTATCATCATGATAGTTGTCTTGATTGTCTTCGCTTTCACTCAGTGGCTTCCACTGCTGTTATTACTTCCCGCGGGTGCGGGAATGATGCTCGCCGGTAAAGACGGATTCACGAATAGTCTCCACCAGAAATCTCGCGAAAACGAGCCTCCATATGAGTAACCCGTCGCTAAGGCGAAGTGACCGCTTTTTCCTCAACGCCCGTTGTGCACGCTGCGGCGGCAGCCCCATTTGGGGAACCCTCTACGGGACGCTCCAAGAATCCGCCAGTCCCGCCACGATCCGTCAAACTTTTTGACAGTCTTCTCGACAACGACGATACGGTCGTTACGATCTCCAGAAGAACTGGCTATCGCAACGACCGCAAGAATCGGCCCGGTTGTCGGAGCGAACCGATTCCGGTAGTGCCGTCTTTCCTACTTCGGTATCGAATCAACGATCTGGTAATCGATGGCAGTGTGGCCGGTTACATTGTTGATGCCGAATCCAAAGGCTGCAATCGTCATGACATCTCGCTCGCCGATCACCAACCCGGTATTCGGGTCAATGATGATCTCCGAACGTTCCCCGCCACGCAGCGCCTCGGTCCGACCAATCGCGGTTCCGGACCTCCCGTCGGAGTTCTTTTGGTTCTCGCTAACGCTCACCCCGGGAACCAAAGCCAACGCCTCGTAGAGTCCGGCGCGCAAGTCGGCAGGGACCAAGCCCGTTCTGAGCAGATCGGTGATCCGGACAAAATTGTCTTCGTCACGGGATGCGGAACGGCCTTGGTACTGGCTGTTGAAGAGTTCGTACAGTGCCTTTCCATCGCGCGGCATAGTCTCCATCTCCTGCAACCCCACAACGGTCCACGGGGAATCATAAAAATCACCATATTGGGCACGGACCACTTCCCGCCGTGTTTCCTTATCACCCCAGTCCCGGTCAAGTACCCACTCCTGGTTAGCGTCGGACGGAACATAGACGTCGATGTTCTGCGGTGCCAGATGAGGTTTGATGCCGTCTCCGGCCACCAACCAGTTGGCGTGCGTCGAAACGAGCAAATATTGGCCATTGCCAGGCACCGGGTCTGTGAAGTTCATCGACTTTTCCGCCGTAGCATGCAGAACCTCTGACGCATGCGCGCTTTGGATCGTGACGTTGAGCTGTCCGACCACCATCAGCCCAACACCGGCTGCGGCCAGCGCGAAGATCGCCCGAGTCTTGCGACGCGGTCTGTTGGGTTGAGGGGAGGCCTTCCCTGCTTGGGTCTTCCGGCGGGGAAATTTCCCGGTCGCAGTGTCGATGGGCATCGCGACAAGTTGGGCGCGCAGCGCCTGGTTTCTGTCCGTGGGGATCTCGTTGGTCTTCATGGTGTTGTCCTTCCCAGCATGGTGGCCTCTTGCTCGCGGGTATCTCGAATGTCGGTGTATAGGTTTCCGAGCCTGGCTTTGGCACGATGCAGCCTCGATTTCACGGTGCCCTCGGCTATTGCCAGGGCTGTGGCGGCTTCACGGGTGCTCAGTTCCTCAACCACACACAGCGTCAGCACGTCGCGGTCTAGGGGCTTGAGTTGCGCGAAGGCTTTGCGCAAGTTGGCTGCATCGCTGTCGCGTTGTTCCGCTTGCGCGAAGGTCTCGGCAATATCTGCCGATGTATCAGGCGGTGGAAGCCGACTGAGCAGATGCCGATATCGGCGTTGTTGTCGGGCGTGGTTCCGGATCGTATTGTTCGTGGTGACCAGCAGCCATGCGACGATCGATCCGTTGACGAGGCGCACATCGGCTCTGCGTCGCCACGTTTCGTAGAAAACCATGGCCGTTACGTCCTCTGCCACGTGTATCGATGCGACGATCCGCATGGAGTGGTTCAGTATCCGGGTCCGGTGCCGGTCAAAAAGGATGCCGAAGGCTTCACCGTCTCCATTGGTCATCAACTGCCAAAGCGCCTCGTCGGAGACTTCCATTTCCCTGCTCATACCCTCTAGTGTCCGATCAGCTGGAATGGTTCCATGATCGGGTCCTAATTCTTCGACGGCCGCCGAGCTCTTTGGATCAGCAAGGCAACGCCGGCTGCAAGATTCGAGAGTGAGGCACCAATCCAACACCTTACGCAACGGCTATTTACGCAGCGATCACGAGCACATCCACATGTTTCGAGAAGCTACTGCCTCGGGAAACTTAGGCGAGGGGTTC
Organism: Paeniglutamicibacter sp. MACA_103; assembly: GCF_045798555.1. Classification (NCBI taxonomy): domain Bacteria; kingdom Bacillati; phylum Actinomycetota; class Actinomycetes; order Micrococcales; family Micrococcaceae; genus Paeniglutamicibacter; species Paeniglutamicibacter sp. MACA_103. The sequence continues at coordinate 19,130 of NZ_JBIXLN010000023.1, forward strand.
CGTGAAGCACCCGGCATGTCAGTTCTTCGAAACGACTACCCAGGATATTCAAAGATTTGTGCCCAACGATTTCACGTCCGTAGGGGGAACGCTCTCCGGGACAGAATTTCGAATCTTCATCGGTGACGGCGAAACGGGGTTTTCAGTGCGCCAGCCCCCGTGCCTTCCGCGGATAACGAGGCTCGTGGTTAGTTGGAAATTGTCGTGGACGGATCGGCTTGATCTTCCGGGGCGGGCGCTTCCTTTGTAGCGGGGTGTATTCCCCGGAGTCGGAATACACGCAGGGCAACTAGGGCGATCAGCACACCAGCCAGCGCACAGACGCCGGCAGTGACAACCATGCTTTGAGCACCACTCGGTGTTCGTGGGGTGCCAACAATGTAGCCGATGGCCACAGAGGTGCTGGTGAGCATCCGGTAATAGGCCCAGGCACTTCCGATATGGGCCTTGGGGATCTGCTGGAAGATCAGGTTTCGGACCCCGACGTTGTGCGTTCCGTTGCCCAGGCCGCCGATGACGAAGGCCCCACCGATGATGATGGCGATCGGGACCAGGCCCTCGGTCAATATCGCCAGTGCCATGCATAGCCCGCCGCCCACGATGAGCAACATGGTGCGAGGTGCCAGGCGCTTGGTACCGGCAAGGTAGGCGCCGATGATCGACCCGACGGCCCAGCAGGACAGGACCAAGCCGTAGAGTGTGTCGGTTCCGGAGATTTGCCTCAGCCAGAACACTCCTGCGACGGCTTCGATGGAGGTGCTGATCATGATGAGGATCAGCAGCGGCATCGTGGCCGCGACAACAGGGGAGGAGCGGATGGCCGCCCAGCCGTCGCGCACACCGCCGAAAAGGTTCCAGGAGTCGGCTGCGGTGGATTCCGGGCGTTCGACGCGCAGCACCAGGAACACAGCCGTGGCGGCGAGGATCGCGGTGGTTCCGGCATTGACGCCCAGCATCAGCGATGCGCCGACAATGTCGAACAGCCAGGCAGAAAGGGCGGGCCCAACCATATAGGCCAGGGATGAGCCGATGGCCATCAGGGAGTTTGCCCGTTCGATGCGGATAGGACCGGTCAGCCTGGGCAGCAAGGCGAACGCGGCGCTGCTGGAGAGGATGTTGATGACATTGGAGGCGGCCAGCAGTGCGAGACGGGACCAGAAGTCATCCTGCAACGCAGCGATGCAGATGCAGAGGCTTTGGAGCGCCAGGCAGACGACCCAGATCTTGCGGGGATCGTAGCGATCGACGATCGCCCCTCCAAAGGGAGCCAGGACCATCGCCGGGATGGCCAGGGAGAGGGAGAACCACGTGACCATCCAGGGTTGGCCTTGGTCGACGGCGGTGAGCACCATGGACATGGAGGCGGCTTCGTCCCCGACGATGGCCAGTGAGGAGATGACAACCAGGGCGATGAGTGGCACGGTCGACGTGCGCCGAATCGTTGGGGTGCTCTTCATGTGGTGGCTGCGCTCACTCTGTTTGGTTGCGGATCTGTGGTCACAGGGAACTTGTGTGCAAAGCTGTCAGTCTAGCGCGGCATCATAAATAATTCTGGATCTGCTTGAGTTCTTTAGAAGACAAGAATTTGTTGTTGACTGGGCCTTGTCGGGCCCGTGAGTCAGCGGCGATGTGGTTTCCCACAGAAGGAACCTTCTGCGGGACACCGGAGGGCATGGCTGGGAGGCCACGGGGAAGGGCGATCCCACCGCGAACTTATTTCGCGGTGGTGGACACTACTAGATATGAACCAGTTATCAGGCAACGATCAGGACCTTTGGGACCGATGCGCGGCAGGCAACGCCAACGCGTTCGGGACATTGTTCGATCGCCACGCCGATGCGCTGTTCAGGTTCTGCCTGAGCGCCTGCGGGTCCTGGCATGATGCCGAGGAGCTGGTCTCCATCTCTTACATGGAAGCGTGGCGCAAACGGGGAACGATCCGGCTGGAGCGTGACTCTCTGCTGCCGTGGCTGATCGGGGTCGCTGCCAAGTCAAACATCAATCGTGCACGTACGGCAAAACGCTATCGGGCATTGATCGAAAAGCTTCCCTATGACGAGGAAACCACGGCATTCGAACCCCACGTTGCCGAGATGCTGGACGCACAAGTCCTTGCAGGCAAGCTTCTCGACGGTGCGGGACTGAGTGCGGTCGAACGGGCGGTGGCAGTGCTATGCCTGATGTTCGATTTCACGTACAGCGATGCGGCCCGTGCCCTTGGCACACCCGTGGGGACCATTCGCTCGCGGCTCAATCGCGCGCGAAAGAAACTTAGAGCTGTTTCCGAGCCGAGAACCGAGCCTTCGCTGAAACTCTCTCCAGAAACGAGTCGGTCATGAATCCCGAAGAACCACGCTTCTCAGCGGCGCGTCGCACCCAAGTGCGCTCGGCGTTGGTCAATGAAATTTCTCAAGCACAAGGCAAGCCCCGGCGTCACCGGAAACCCCTGGTCCTGGCCACCGCCGGCGCCTTGGTGTTCGCGGCAACCGGATCGGCGTACTACATCGCCACCAAGCCCGTTGAAGACAAACGCGAAATCCGCTGCTACTACAACGCGGACCTCAAGGCTTCACAGTTCGTGATCAGCGAGGACGAGGGCGATCCCGGCTATCAACTGGGCCCCTTCATGGGAACAGGAGTTGAACCAAAGCCCGGCGAATCCGACCAGGTCGAAGGCGGGGTCGCGCTGTGTTCCACGTACTGGAACCTGGGCATGATGAACCCCGAGGGCATCACGGATCACTTGGTTCCGGATGACTATCCCCAGCCGCCTCCCGGCAAGAACAGCGGCAAGATCCATCTCGATGAATACGGCCAGATCTACTCGCCCCCAGAGGAAAGCGGGCTTGGCCCTGGACACTACGTACCGGAACTGACTTCCTGCGTCGTGGAGAACACGGTGGCGGTGATCCCGGGTGACAAGAACGTCTGTGCCAGGCTCCAGATCCCTTCCCTCGGAAACTAGGAACCGGGGCACGCATCGGCCAATTGGGACGGAATGGGATTCGTGTCTCGGGCGAGGAAGGAGACCATAGACCGGAAGAGGAACCCTCTGCGGGATGGTTTGAGCCATGCAGATTCCATATTCGTTCTGTGCCGGTGCACTGGGTCCGCAAGGTGCGAGCGTGTCGTTCCTGTGCTGCGCGTCGCTCAGTAATGACGCGCCCGCCGAAGCCGAGGCGGGAATCACGGAACCAAGGCCTAGGCTTTGCTCATGGCACCAGTCCCTGCTCAAAAATTGTCCACGTTGTTCATTCCCATGCTTGGAGTGGCCTTGCTGGCCGGAGCACTCATGGGTGCCCTCGGCGGCGGGCTTTTGGTGTTGCCGGAAATCCTCGACAGTTCCGGCGATTCTGACGGATTTAGCGCATGGGGAGGCCCCGTGGGCTATGCCCTGATACCCATCCTTTATGGCACGGTGTTTGGAACGTTCATAGCTCTTATCCCCGGCACAGGCTCATTCATCAGCTTGGCCATTCAAGGTATGCGGCATCCGACCTCATCGGGGAACCGCCAGGCAGTGGCCGCTGGAGTAGGTGCAGCCGTCGCAGGATTCATACCGGCCATTGCCCTTGTCTGGGGCGTTGAAGAAGTGCCGAAAGGAAGCGTGGTGACCGGCGGGATCTTTATCGTTGTTTGCTTCGTCATCGCGTTCCTGGCCCTCACGGTAATACTGCGCTTCATCGACAAGCGGGATGCAGTGCTCAGAACGGTTTACTAGGGGTCGCCGCAGAAAACGAGAAAATCGTAAGCTAAGGCTTTGCTGAGGCACATGCTTAACGGCGCGCAGCTTGTTGTTGGAAGATGTGACAACAGCCGTCCGCAGGGGGAACGGTATGCGGGCATGGCGCGATCTTTCAGTGGTGGGTCCATTCGTCGCACCGGTCTTCGCGGTCATGGGACGAGCGATGAACTTGGCGGCAACGGCATGTCCCCACCGGTTGGCTCCTGCCCGTGTAGCCGACACATTCCGGTTCCGCTTTCATGGCGGTATTCAACCCAGATCACTGCCTGACGGCCGTCCCTGTTGGCTTCGGCCCAGGCCAAGACGTCGTCCACGCACGCTGCATTCTCGAGCCGATGCTCGCTGCTGTCGCCGTTCTCATTCCAGAAATCCACGCGGTACACCGGAGTGAGATCTTCTTCGCTGACATAGCGCGGATCAACGAGAGACACCTTTATGCTTTCTACACCCATGGTGACAATCTATCCCGCTCGCGGCGAATCAGGCAGGAATTCTCGAACCGTCCCGTAAGACGGTCCGCATACGGACTAATCTAAGGTTGACATGGACCTTTGCAATCACTGAATTTTGAGTGTCCCATATACCCTGCCCGAGATAAAGCCCGGTGAACGTGCCCTATACGGGGCACACTTTGAATCCGCGCGATGCATGTCACTGGGGGTCACGTTCACCTGAGCTTAGGCGGAAGAATTGTGTCGGAATCGGGGTCTCCGGATGACCAGCTCGATTCCATCTAGTTATGCAGTGGGTCGGCGATCCCTGAGGTTTCCAGTCGTCGGAGATTCCGCGGCTGACCCGCGTAAGGGGGACTTCGAGAAGCAGATTAAGCGATAGACCTCCAATAGGGCGACGCGATGGCGCCGGTGAGCATGACCATGGACGGGTGATCGCCTCGGCCGCGAGTACTTGGTTGCTTGCCTGCGGGGGAGGGCTGCTGTCTGTCCGTCATAGGATTCTGCGGCCGAGCTGAAATACAGGCATTGCTCGTAACACCTCCGGTTGATGATGTTGGCTGATTCGAAGGCTTTGCGGATCTGCGAGGGACTGTGCCGGCAGATGACGGGTTCGTGGGCAGTGTAGACCTCCTCAAGCGTTCCGGCGCCTCGGGCCAGCGTGCAGTGGCACGAGGCTGGCGCATGGATTTTGCGAATTAGGCACCAACGATTTTTACCAAATGTGGGGGAGTAGCTCCGGGAGTTTGATCATGAACGGTTCGGATGAAGTCCCCGCAACATTGAAATCAAAATCCAGTGAAAGTAGACGGCCTCGTTCTAACCACGGTTCAAAGCCAACGTGCCGCTGGGTCGAGGCGCACCACCAAAGACCCGCAAAATTTCGGTGTCCCTTGTAGCCTGCAGCATGACGACTTCGCGGTGAGTGTTCGAAGTCAGTCATCCCATAAGGCATCAAGGTCAACTGGTCGCGACAGGCGAACTGTGCTCGCTGAATTTGAGGGAACGAGAAGGCAATTAGGCCCGGCCTGAGTGTCGGGCCCCTACAACGTGCGTCCCCTGGCGCCCTTCGTAGGGAACAAGTACCCGGATGCCTCAGGTGAAGTGAAACAAGACGACATCTACCTCAACCGTGGGCGGAGAGGGGCTCCCGAAACCTAAGTTGACATAATGTAGATTATCGGCGAAATAGCCATAGTCGGGGAAGTGGCGAATTCCCGAGGTTTCGTGCCCATGTGCTGATGTCCAATTAGTGCGCTCTTTTGCACCGTTTTGCCCCCGTCGCCACCCGTGCCGACCGGCCGCCGGGCCGTGGCAGCGCGCGGGTGCGAGCCGCACGACCCGCACCCGACGGCGAATCGTGAAAACTGCCGAAGTAACCTTGGGATAATCGCGCACTAGCTCCGAATAGCCAATCTCCCGCCTGCGACGGCTCCGGATAATAAACACTTGACATAACTACCTGGTGGCATGTTTTGGCACTTGCATAGTTATTCAGGGAAACTCGATGGTATGCCATACCCAAAGTCGCCCATCCGGGGTTTGAACCTGAGCGGCGCAGCCCGGCACGACCGCCACGCCATGCAGCAAGCCGTCGCGGCACGTGCCAAAACGGAACACCTGGAAATCGATGCCATGCAGCTCGAATCCATCGATTTGCTGACCGGAAATGCCGCTGCGCACCTGGCTCCCCGGCACCGCTCCCCCGGGAAAAAACACGTCTACCTGTGGGGACCCCCGGGACGAGGCAAGACCTGGATTCTGGGGGCCTTCTTCGACGCGCTCCCGACCGAGCGCAAGCTGCGTGTCCATTTTCACGACTTCTTTCGCGACCTGCACGCCACGGCCCACAAGGCCACGACCCTTGCCCTTGCGCAAATCGACGAACCCGATTCCCGTGGGGACGCCCAGGGCCGGGCCGACCGCGTGGAAGCCCGCACCAGTGCCATCGAGCAGTCGATCGAGACAATGCTCGGCGACGTGGAGGTGCTGTGCTTCGACGAATTCCACTGCAACGATCCCGGGGACGCCATGCTGCTGGCGCGCACCGTCAAATACGTCATCGACCGTGACATCCTGCTGGTCACCACGTCGAACTACCCGCCCGAGGAACTCTTGTCGGACGAGTACTACCACCACTTGGTCCTGCCGACTATCGCCACCATCCGCGAGCACATGACCGTGCACGAGCTCGACGCACACCGTGACTACCGGAGCATCGAACGCGAGGCGGGGCAACGTTCGGGCTTTAGCAGCGGAACGCTGCTTTCCTCACCGGATCCCGGCGAGCTGCAGCGCCTGGGGCTGACCGCACCTCACGCCGCCGATGCAGTGCGGCTGACCCCGACCAGCCACGAGATCCAGGCCCTGCGCATCTCTGGGCGGCAGATCTGGTTCGGCTTCGCGGACCTCTGTGAAGCCCTGACCTCAACCCTGGACTACCTGGCGCTGGCGCGCGAGCACGACCACTGGATCATTTCCGGCGTACCGGGATCCGGCCGGATGACGCCCTTCGGACTGCGCCGCCTGGCCAACGTCATCGACGTCCTCTACGACCACCAGGTCCGACTCGATTTGTTCGTCGAGGACGGCTTCACCGATTCCTTCGACCACCTGCCCGAACTCGAGGCCGCGCGGCTGCGCAGCAGGATCAATGCCCTGGACTCCGGCACCGCACCGACAGCGGCAAGAACCACGTCCCTGGAAGGCATGCACGCATGACACTGCACGACGAATCGACGACTCCCCCAGCCTGGTCCCCCGAATCGATCCGGGCGGAAGTCGAGAGGATCGTCCAGCTGCACGAGTCCGGCGAAATCCCGCCCATCGTCCAGCTGGGGCACCCGGTGCTGCGGATGCCCGCGGCCGACTTCGCGGACCAGTTGGACCCCGCATTGCTGCGCGCCTTCCTGCAGACCATGCGAGAGGTGATGATCGATGCCCCGGGCGTCGGCCTCGCGGCCCCGCAGCTGGGCGTTCCCCTGCGCATCGCCGTGCTGCAGGACCTCTACGAATCCGTCCCGGAAGTCGCCGCCGTGCGCGAACGCGAACCGCTGGATTACCTGGAAATCATCAACCCGCGTTACCAGCCGATCGGCAACCGCATCGCCGGCTTCTACGAGGGCTGTCTGTCGTTCAACGGCTACCAGGGCGTGGTGGAGCGTCCCGCGGACATCGCCACCACGTTCCGGGATGTCGATGGATCCGCCGTCAAACGGAACTTCTCCGGGTGGCAGGCCCGGATCTTCCAGCACGAGACCGACCACCTCGACGGCACCGTCTACATCGACAAGGCCCTGACACGGTCCTTGTGCGCCAACCACGAGTACCCGCGCTGGGCCAATCCGGGCATCACCGAGGCCCGGGCGGGGCTCGGGTTCTAGATCGGGCGCGGCGCCGCCCACCTTGGGGCGCCACTCCCCTCGGCCGAGGCACAAACGCCGGCTCCCGCCGACCCGGCCGGGATGGCGGGACCCGGGCCCAGACGCCGATACAGTGGTTAGCAAGCCACGGCGCACCGCCAATCACCGAGGCGTTCGAGGCGGGACGCCACCACGGCAACGACACCATTGGAGCAGCACATGAATCCGGACGACGGCCTTCGCTGTCCCGTATGCCGGTTGGCATTGCGCCTGCAGACGCAGCAGGCCAGGCCCGCCCGGCTTGGATGCGAGGCAGGCCACGGATTTGACGCCGCGAAGCAGGGCTATTTCAACCTGCTCGCGGGCAAGGGAACGAACTTCAAGGAAGACGGGGCGCAGATGGTTGCGGCCAGGGCATCGTTCCTGGACGCCGGGCACTACGAATCACTCGCCGAGGCCCTGGGGCGCCGGGTGCGCACCGCCCTGCGCGGGCTCGAGGACCCGCGGATCCTCGATGCCGGCGCCGGGACCGGCTACTACCTCCGGCAGGTGCTGGAGGCCCTGCCCGAGGTCTCCGCTGCCAGTGCCGTCGCAGTCGACATCTCCCGGTATGCGATGCGACGCGCGGCAAAGGTCCCCCACACCCTCGCGCTGGTGTGGGACCTGTGGCGCGAGCTTCCCCTGGAGGACGAGTCCTTCGACGCGCTGCTGAACATCTTCTCCCCGCACAACGGTGCGGAGTTTGCCCGGGTGCTGCGCCCGGGCGGAACGGCGCTGGTGGTCACCCCGCTGCCCGGACACCTGGCCGAGGGCGCCGAGTTGCTGGGCCTGCTGGGCATTGCCGCGGACAAGGCGGCCGGGGTCGTGGCCTCCATGGGAGACGGCTTCGCGCTCAGCGCCACCGAGGAGGTCCGGATTCCGCTGGTGCTTGGGCAGGAAGCCGCCTTCGAGCTGGCGATGATGGGCCCGGCGGGGCATCACCTGGACCCCGGGGCGCTGCGCGACCGGCTCGCCGAAGCGGGAGGCACCACGCTCATCACCGCTGCGTTCCGTATCCAGGAATTCCGCAGGATCCCGTAGCCGGCGCAAACACCGCCGCCGGGCGGGCGGGTATCTCAATGATGAGGTCCAACGATTGAACATCCTCCCTTGTGCTGATTCGTTTTACACTCCCGATCAGGGAGGATGGAAGACACAAGGTTGGTGTGTATCCAACGCATCCGGACTTGAGGGGTAAAAATGTACGACTGGCTCATTGCCAACGCTTGGGTGGTCTGGTTGGCGCTCTTTCTCTTGCTGGCCATCATCGAGATGATCTCCCTCGACCTGTACTTCATCATGCTGGGCGTAGGGGCCCTGGGTGGTGTGGCGGTGGCGCTGACGGGCGGAGAATTCTGGCTCCAGGTCGTGGTCTTCTCCGTTGTATCGCTGCTCATGATCATGTTGGTCCGCCCCATAGCCCTGCGGCATCTGCGCAAGGATCCAGAGGCATTGCGGACCAACGTCGATCGGCTCATCGGCGAGGACGCCCTGGTCCTGGAGCCCACCTCCAGGATGAACGGGCGGGCCAAGATCGGCGGGGAAACCTGGTCGGCCCGCACTGATGACGAGGTGGCGCTGCAGCCGGGGACCTACGGGTCGGTGGTTCGCATCGAGGGTGCCACCGCCTACATCACGCTGCGCACCTCCATGCCCGGGCTGGACTAAGTACTTCACGACAAGTTTTCGGCACCTGAAAGACGGCGCCCCAACGAAAGAGAGAAGAGATGCAATCTTCGGGTCTTGGCCTAACGGTCGTCCTGGTAGTACTGGCAATCTTCGTGATCATCGTGCTGTTGCGCTCCGTGCGCATCGTGCCGCAGGCGCGAGCCGGGATCGTGGAGCGACTGGGCAAGTACCACCGCACCTTGCTTCCGGGGTTGACGATCCTGATTCCGTTCGTCGATCGCCTGCTTCCGATGCTGGATCTTCGTGAACAGGTTGTGAGCTTCCCGCCGCAGCCCGTGATCACAGAGGACAACCTGGTGGTCTCCATTGACACCGTGGTGTACTTCCAGATCACCGAGCCGCGCGCGGCCACCTATGAAATCGCCAACTACATCCAGGCCGTGGAACAGCTGACCACCACCACCCTGCGTAACGTGGTCGGCGGGCTGAACCTCGAGGAGGCGCTCACCAGCCGCGACCAGATCAACGGCCAGCTGCGCGGGGTCCTCGATGAGGCCACCGGCAAGTGGGGCATCCGCGTCTCGCGCGTGGAGCTCAAGGCCATTGATCCGCCCCTGTCGATCCAGGACTCCATGGAGAAGCAGATGCGCGCCGAGCGTGACCGCCGCGCCGCGATCCTCACGGCCGAAGGCACCAAGCAGTCCGCCATCCTGACCGCCGAGGGCCAGCGCCAGGCATCCATCCTCAAGGCCGAGGGCGATGCCAAGGCATCGATCCTGCGGGCCGACGGCGAGGCGCAGGCCATCCAGAAGGTCTTCGACGCAATCCACGCCGGCAAGCCGGACCAGAAGCTGCTGGCCTACCAGTACCTTCAGACTCTGCCGAAAATCGCCGAAGGGTCCTCCAACAAGCTGTGGATCATCCCCAGCGAGGTTGGCGAGGCGCTGAAGGGCATCGGCGGGGCGCTGGGCAACTTCACCGAAGGCACGGGCGACGACAAGCCCGAAGGAACGAGCAACACCCTGATGTAACGTCCGATTTGGGCCGGAAATGATCGGGCGGGCGACCTCACAACCGAGGTCGCCCGCCCGAAGCCGCGCCGGGGCCGTATAATGGAAACTTCGAGACTTGCGCCCCGCGGGAATTATAAGCTGGACCGGGACGTTTAAATCGGTAGCCGAACCCGTATGTAATCGCAGTAGGGAGACAATATGAGCGATCGCAGCCTGCGAGGAATGCGCCTTGGCGCACAGAGCATGGAAACTGAGGCTGGCGTCGAGCCAGCAGCGCGCCAGCGCGTTGAATACCGTTGCGAAGACGGCGAGCAGGTGTTCGTGATTTTTGCCTCTGAGGCAGACATCCCCGCAACCTGGACTTCGAAGACCGGCAAGCTTGCCAAGCTGGTCAATGGCGAGGCAGAGCCGGAGGAATCCAACGAGAAGCCGGTGCGTACCCACTGGGACATGCTCCTCGAGCGCCGCTCCGTTGATGAGCTGGAGACGATCCTGCAGGATCGCCTGGACAAGTTGCGCGCCACCCGTGGTGCAGCCCAGGCCGCACTCAAGGGATAGCAACCCCCTGGATTCACAAATGGCGAGGGCCCGAATGGAATATCCATTCGGGCCCTCGCCATTTCCGGATGCTTTTCAGGGCATCGCGGATACTACTTGCGGCCGGTGAGCTTCTTCCAACGTGCGCTCAGTCCCCACTTGGTCACGTTCATCATGGCCTCGATGACAATGTTTCCGCTCATCTTCGAAACGCCGAGTTCACGTTCCACGAAGGTGATCGGAACCTCGACGATCTTCTTGCCCAGCTGGGCCACGCGGAAGGTCATGTCAACCTGGAAGCCGTAGCCCACGGACTCGATGGCGTTGAAATCCAGGGCTTCGAGGGTTTCTCGACGGAAGGCACGGTAGCCGGCGGTAATGTCGCGCAGATTCACCCCGAGCATGGTGCGCGAGTAGAAGCTGCCCACGCGCGAAATCATCTTCCGGTGCAGCGGCCAGTTAACGACCGAGCCGCCCTTAACCCAGCGGGAACCGATGACCAGGTCCGCGCCCTTGGGGATCTCTGCCAGCAGCAGCGGAAGCTGTTCGGGCTTGTGGGAGCCGTCGGCGTCCATTTCCACGAGCACGTCGTAGCCGGCGTCCAATGCCCAGCGGAAACCCGCCAGGTAGGCGGCACCCAGGCCCGCCTTGCCGGTGCGGTGCATGACGTGGATGGCCTTGTCGTCGGCGGCCATCTGTTCGGCGAGGTCGCCGGTGCCGTCGGGGGAATTGTCGTCAACAATCAAGACATCCGAATCGGGCACTGCGGCACGCAAACGGCCCACGGTGATGGGAAGCGATTCAAGCTCGTTGTAAGTCGGAATGATCGTGACTACGCGCACGCGGCAGTCCCTTTCTGCTGATGGAAAGATCCACGGAAGAGGGCCGCAAGGGGCCGAGTACCAACGTGCCGCTAGGCGGGAACCCGCTGCGACTGGTTTCGGGGATCAGGTGGGGGTCAGTGCTCAATTATATGCAACAGACCTCGTGAAACCCGGACCCTCGCCGTGTGATGCGCAAGACGATTCGGCTTCGGCCGTGGGCACAGATCGACCCCGCGGGCTTCGGTCCGTCCCGCCCCGCCGACAAGCGGCGGGACAGGTGTTATCTAGTGCCTACGGGGTCGATTTGTTCATGCACACCGGAATGCCGGCAAGCCGGATCGAAGGATCAGACATTGGTAACAGCCTACCGTCCAGTTTTTAACTGTCAACCGTTTCCGGACCACTGACTTCATGAATCCACTCAAGTCAACTGATAAATCGCGGGTTGGCGCCGATTGCCGGAAAATAATCAAATCAACTTGCAATACTTCATTTCAGGCCTTGCAAAAAGCACGATCGTCTGAACGCCAGCGAGCGGAAAAGATGATTCTAGGAAACGCCGAGCGCATCGAAGAGTACGTGCCCGGAACGCACGGTTCGCAGGCAATTGGGCAATGCGTCTTCCAGCACCGGGAGCATGGGCGTACCGGCTCGGGCGTCGGTGCTCCAGGAAGACACACGAAGATCCGGGGTCTGCACCGACAGCTCCGCGGCATCCCAAATCGCGAACGTGGCTTCGGCTCCGGTGACCAGCTGGCCCGCCATCGGGTTCGGTGCGCCAAGCGCCCGGAAGCCCGAACGGGTGTGGGCCATGAATGCGGCCCTGGCCGAAACACGTGCCTGCGGATCGCTGAGCTCCAGGCAGGCCTTGACAGTGCTCCACGGGCTCACCGAGGTGACTGGCGCATCGGAACCAACGACGACGGGAACCCCCGCGGCCAGGAACTGTCCGACCCCGTTCATGGCCGCCGCGCGGGAGCCGCCCAGCCGCTGTTCGTAGAGACCGCCCTCGCCACCCCAGGCGGCATCGAAGCTCGGTTGCATCGACGCGGTCAATGCGAAGGCCAGCATCTGGGCCCGCGCGGCCTCGTCGACCATTTCCACGTGTTCCAGGCGGTGCCGCCCCGCCTGGACCTTTGCCAGGCCCACGGATTCGGCGGCCCTGGCAAAGCCCTCAAGAGCCAGGTCCAGCCCGGCGTCCCCGATGACATGGAAGGAAGCCTGGATGCCGGCCAGCGAACAGGCAGCGACGTGGGCGCTGATCTGCTCCACGTCCAGGTATGCAGTGCCCCGCTCCCCCGCGGCGTCGGCGTAGTCGGCACGCAGCAAGGCGGTGCGGGAACCGATCGACCCGTCGATGTTCAAGTCCCCGCCCAGGCCGACCACGGATGAAGAATTGAAGGAGGCCATGAGGGCGCGGGCCTCGTCCTCCGTGCCCACGGCCTGGCCCCAGTAGGCGAAGACCTCGGGGGTGGAGGCCTTCTCTTCGTCCGTGCGGGCCAGCAGCGCCTCCAGGTCGGCGCGTCCGGAGATGTGCTCGGCGGCCATCTCCACCACGGTGCCGTGGCCGGTGGCGGCCAGGTGCTGCAGGGCGAGCTCGCGGTTTTCGGTGTTCACGGCAACGTCGTTGGCGAGGACGGCGGACCTGACGCGCGCATGAGCGGTCCCGCGGACGAGGCCATCGGCGTATTCCGGACCCTCCACGATGCCGACCCGCTGGGCGAGCTTGGGGCTGATGAGGGCCGAGTGGACATCGACGCGCGCCAGGTAGACCTCGCGGTCCGGGGCGGCCTGTTGCAGCTGTTCGCCGGTGGGCAGCATGCCGGCGCCAAAGGCGGACTCGTCCCACCCGGCACCGAGGATTGCCCCGGAGGTGCTTGATGCGGCCGCCGCGAGTGCCTCGAGCACGTCCGCGGAGCTGCGCGCCGCACCCAGGTCCAGGCCCTTGAGCCTGGCACCCAGCGAGGAAAGGTGGACGTGCGAGTCCACGAATGCGGGGGTGATGAGCGCGCCCTGCAGATCGATCTCGGTCATCCGTGCGTCAAGCAAGGCGCCCGCCGCGGCCTCGGTGCCGATCCAGGCCACCGTCCCGTCTTCGACGAGCATTGCGGTGGCAAAGGGGTCCGCCGGGGAATACACGGAGCCATTGCGGTACATCTCAAGAGACATTGTTTACCTTTACTTTTTCTCAAGCACGCCCGATGTGTCGGCGTGCCTCAATCCTGCCGGGGCCGGGCCGGTTCCGCCGTGGCGGGACTCAGTCGACGACGTTTGAATAAGCGACAACCCCGCGACGGACCCGCTGGACCGCCTGGTTGCAGGAACGCGCCAGCCCGGTGTTCAAGTCCGGGATCTTGGCCAACTGGTCCAGCACGTCGATGACCTGCTTCGCCCACCGGACAAAGTCGCCGCCGGCAAGGTCGGTGCCGCGGAGGCATTCGCGCAGGTCCGAGCCCCGGGCCCACTTGTAGATCGGCCAGATCAGCCCCGAATCCGGTGCCGCTGTCTCGGGCAGGCCGGCGTTGGCCTCCGCGTCCGAGAGGCGCGACCACAGGTTCACCGAGGTTTCCCAGGCGATCTGTACCTTCGCGGTGGGCATGCGCGGATCGGGTCCGTGGTCCTCGCGGCGCGCCTGGAACACCAGGGCGGAAATGAACCCGGCCAGTTCCTCGGCGGTCATCTCGTTCATGGTCCCGGTTTCCATGACCAGCGAGGTCAGCAGGTCGCGTTCGCCGTAGATGCGGCGCAATCGCTGTCCCGCGTCGGTGATTTGGGCCTGGCCCAGGTCACCGGAGGCGGGCAGGAGGTACTCGAAGTCCTCGAGCACCTTGGCGACCTTGTCGAACGTTTTCGAAATGGTGTTGGTGCGGCCGCTGATCTGGGTGCGCAGCTTGTTGGTGTCGCGCAGCAGCTTCGAGTGGCGTTCGGCCCAGCGGGCATGGTCCTCGCGTTCGGGGCAGGCGTGGCACGGATGTGCCTTGAGCGCGGCTCGCAATTCGGTGATGCGTGCTTCCTGCTCGTCGCTGCCGGTGAAGACGGACCCGGGGACGCCGCGGCGGGGCGGGCGGGACTCGGCCAGCGCGTTGTGCAGCGACGCGGCCAGGTCCCTGCGCTCCTTGGGACTGCGGCCCGTGAACCCCTTGGGGATCCGGATCTGGGAGATGACCTCGACCGGGCCGTTGAGGTCTTGGACCCCGACGCGCCGGATGTGCTTGTCCTCGGTCAGGACCGTGGGGCGCGGGTCGTGCCACGAGTTGTCCAGCTCGATGACGACGCAGCGGCCCAGCTTGCGGGCGCCGTGGATTTCGATGATGTCCCCGCGTGCCAGGGTTTCCAGGGATTCGGTCGCCGCCGAGCGGCGCAGCCGCGAAATGGTTTTCGACGCGTCCTTCTCCGCCGCCGAGAGCTGCTCGCGCAGGCCGGCGTATTCGGCGAAGTCCCCCAGGTGGCAGGTCATCGACTTCGCGTAGCCTGCCAGCGATTCCTCGCGGGAGCGAACCTGGCGCGCCAGGCCGACCACGGATCGGTCCGCCTGGAACTGGGCAAAGGAGGTTTCCAGGATGCCGCGGGCCCGTTCCCGGCCGAACTGGGAGGTCAGGTTCAGCGACATGTTGTAGGTGGGGCGGAAGCTCGAGTTCAACGGGTAGGTCCGCTTGGAGGCAAGCCCGGCAACCGCCGCGGGGTCGGTGTCCTGCTGCCACAGCACCACCGCGTGGCCCTCGACGTCGATCCCCCGGCGTCCTGCACGGCCGGTCAGCTGGGTGTACTCCCCCGCGGTGACGGACACATGCGATTCGCCGTTGAACTTCTCGAGCTTTTCCATGACGACCGACCTGGCAGGCATGTTCACGCCCAGGGCCAGTGTCTCGGTGGCGAAGACGGCCTTGACCAGGCCGCGGACGAAGAGGTCCTCGACGACTTCCTTGAAGATCGGCAGCAGCCCGGCGTGGTGGGCGGCGAAACCGCGCATGAGTCCCTCGCGCCACGGCCAGAAGCCCAGCACCTCCAGGTCGTCCGGCGGCAGCTTGTGGGCGACCATGTCGATGGTCTGTTCGATTTCGGTGGCCTCGGCGATGGTGGTCAGGGCCAGGCCCGAACGCACGCACTGGGCCACGGCGGCGTCACAGCCGTTGCGGGAGAAGATGAACACCAGCGAGGGCAGCAACCCGGCATGGTCAAGCGCCATGATCATGTCCGGCCGGGAAACCCTGGTGCTGAGCTGCTCGCGCTTCTCCCCCCAGCTTCCTCCCCCGCCCCCGCGGCGTCCACGGCCGCGCTGGACGCGGCCCCGGGAACCGGTCAGGCCCCGATGGGCCATTTTGCTGAGTTCGGGGTTGACCTCGGCCACGCGCTCGGGCGCATCCGCGACCTGGTCGAAGGACACGTCCTCGGCAAACAGGTCCAGGAGCCGGCCACCCACCATGACGTGTTGGTAGAGCGGGATGGGACGGTGCTCGGAGACGATGATGCGGGTGTCGCCCCGAACCGTGTCGAGCCAGCCGCCGAATTCCTCGGCGTTGGACACCGTCGCGGAAAGGGAGATGACCTGGACGTCCTCGCGCAGGTGGATGATGACCTCTTCCCACACCGCGCCGCGGAACTTGTCCGCCAGGTAGTGGACCTCGTCCATGACGACGTAGCCCAGGGAATCGAGGGTGTCCGAGTCGGCGTACAGCATGTTGCGCAGGACCTCGGTGGTCATCACCACGATCTCCGCCTCGCCGTTGATCGTCATGTCTCCGGTGAGCAGCCCGACGCGTTCGGCACCATAGGTGGCCACGAGGTCACTGTACTTTTGGTTGCTTAGCGCCTTGATGGGGGTGGTGTAGAAGGCCTTTCGGCCGGAGCGGAGTGCCTGGAAGATGGCGAACTCCCCCACGACCGTCTTGCCGGCGCCGGTGGGCGCTGCCACCAGCACCCCGGAACCAGAGGCCACGGCCCGGCATGCTTCCTCCTGGAATGGATCAAGGTCGAACCCCAGTGAGGAGCGGAACTCTGCTAGCCCGGAATCGCTCCCGGGTGTTTGTTCCTTGGCTGCGTTAAATCGCTCGGCCGGCATGCTCACGCTGCGACCCCTTTCAGGAGGGTAGTAGGTGCGCCCGTGCCCGTACACCGGACACGGGGATTCCTATGGAAGATCCGGCGATTCGGGAATGATGGATCCCTCGCCGGCAGTGGCGGCGTTTTCGGCCTCAAGCTTGGCCCGCTTCTTGTCGCGCTTGCTGTCATTGATGTGGCAAATAAACGTCGCCGTCGCGAATGTCACGAACAACGGTCCGGCCAGGGCAAACATGGTGATCGCATCGCCGCCCGGTGCCGCCATGGCGGCCACCAGGGCAATGAGGAAGACGGTGATGCGCCAGTGCCGCAGGATCATTTTGGCCTTCAGCACGCCGACCATGTTCAACCCGACCATGAGCACCGGCGCCAGCATGGCCAGCCCGAAGGCGATCAGCAGTCGGAACACGAACGGCAGGTACGTGTCGGTCGTGAGCCAGGACTGGGCGTTTTCCGGGGTCAGCGAGATGAAGAACTTCAACGCATGGGGCAACACCCAGTAGGCCATGCCGACGCCCAGGATGAAGAGCGGTGCGGCCGCGGCGGCGAAGCCGATGGCGGTATTGCGTTCCTTCTTCTTCAACCCCGGGACGATAAAGGCCCAGAGCTGGTAGATCCAGATCGGTGCGGAGAACACCAGCCCCAAGAGCAACGAGACCTTGAGCATGATGTCAAAGGGCGCCATGACGGAGGTGAAGTTGACTTCGCCGCCATATTCGCGCACCGGGGCGATGATCAGCCCAAGGACCTCGTCATAGAGGAAGAACCCGCCGACTGTTCCCAGGACGAGGGCAATCAGCGAGATGAAGAGACGGTTCCTCGCCTCAACCAGGTGAGCCTTCAGGGCCATGCGGCCCTCGGGATTGTCCTTCCGCCCCTTTTTGGATTTCACTTCTTGTTCGCTCACGAAGGATTAGGCGTTGTTCTCACGACGGTCGGGATCAACGATCTTGCCCTCGACGGTTTCATCACCGGCTGCCGGAGCCTTGTCATCGTCCTTCATCTGACGGACCTCCGACTTGAAGATGCGCAGGGACTGGCCAACGGAGCGCGCCAGGCCTGGAAGCTTCGGGGCACCAAACAGCAAGAGTGCCAAAATTACGATGATGACCAGATGCCATCCTTGGATTCCACCCATGGGGAACCTACCTTTCAATCGTGTTAAGTCTACAGTCAGAACAGTTCGAGGTCGCTCACGCGTTGCGCTTGTCCTCGACGCGTTTTGCGTTCAATGCGTGCGTTGCGCCGGGCCGCGGAACGGCGTAGTTTCCCGGCATCGTGCGCGGCGCGGGCATCGTCCGGGTCCTGGAACAGCGCGGCGATGCCCGACGGGGTCCGGTCCGGGATTTCGGGGTACGTGCGTGGTTCGGGATCCGCATCCATCGAGGCCCCCACCCGATCCATGGCCTCGCCGACGTCGCCGGCCAGGGCCATGAAGCCTCGGAAGAGCCGGATTCCGGCCAGGACAAGGAACAACAGTGTGCCGAGCGCGAGCACGACCCAGAGCAACAGCCAAAACCACCAGGGCAACATCGCTACTTCACCTCCAGGGTGGACACTGCGGCGCGGAGCCAGTCTTCGACGTCGGTGCGCAAGGAGTCCGGTGCGATGACCCGCAGATCCCCGCCGTGGTAGGCGACCATCCCCGGAAGGGTGGAGGTGGAAGTCATCCGGATTTCGGCGATGTTTTCCTCGGCCCCCTTGGCCCATTGCTCCGGGGCATATTCATCCACGAGCGAAGCCAGGCGCGGCCCGAAACCCAGGACCACGAGCTCGTCGGTGGGACTGGGCGTGAAGAAGATGTCGTCCTGGTCGTCGTGCCTGTGCGGATCGAGGGTGAAACCCTGCCCGCTGAACGCCGCCGACTGGATCCGGTCGATGCGGAAACTACGGATTTCGTTGTTTGGCACCGAGAACGCGCGCAGGTACTGTCGCCCGGCATTCTCGACGAGCCGGATGGGCTCGACCTGCCTGACGCTCAGCGCGTCGCTGGAGGCGCTGTAGTACGCCAGGTCGACCACCTGGTGCTCGCGGATCGCCCGCACCAGGCTGGCGTAGATCTCGTTTTCCTCGGTTGAGCGCAAGGCGATGGACAGCACCGATTCGAGGCCCTCGAAGCCCACCGCTGCTGCCTGCAACTTGCCGTAGGCCGAATCGACGGCGCCGGCGTGTTCAAAGTCCGGAAGCCCGCGCAGCGATGCCAGTCCGGCCAGCATGGTGGCGGCCTCCGTCAGACTGAGCCGGATGGGGGAATTCAGGGCCTCGGCATTGTTGATGCTGATGGTTCCCGCCTCCCACTCCACGTCGATCAGTTCATCTGGCAGCCCGTTGGGCACCCCGCACATCATGATGGTCTGCAGGTGGGCCAAAAGCTGCTTTTCAGTCAACCCGAAGTGGGTTGCCGTTTGTTCAACGGTGGGTGAACCGAACTTGGCCACATAGGAAATGATGTCCAGGTTTCGGGCCACGGCTTCGGTGGACGGCGGACGCCCCGCATTGCGGCGCTTGCTGAGTTTGTAGTCGGGAATCGCTGTCTGCTGCGCGGCCAACGCCCCCTCCAGCCTGCGGCGCACCGCCGTTGCCAGCGACGCCGGTTCCAGCACGCCGGCTCCCGCCCCCAGCTTAGCCACATCGGCCGAGAGCGCCATCAGGTCGTGGAATTGCAGCACGAGCACATCCTGCTCGTCGCCCGGGGTGATGGATTCGGCCCGGGAGCGAAGCGCCCAGCCGGAATCCTTGGCCACCGAGATCCGGGCTTTTTCACCGGCAATGTCGGGATCCAGGCGACCCAGGGTCTCCGCCATGGAGAACCCGGCAGGACGAGAGGAATGCGGGTGGCCGGTGCGGATGTCACTGAGGATTCGGGTCAGGCGGAACATCCGCACGTCCTGGCGGTCGTGGTCCAGGCCCACCAGATACCAGTTGCCGAAGCGCGAACCGATCCCCCATGCATCCACGGTGCGACCGCTGGCACGGCCCTGGGCATCTAGGTATTCGAAGGAGAGGACGCGGTGGCCCCAGACTGCTTCGAGGCAGGCGGCAAACGCGGGGCCGGCGGCATGCAGACGCGGGACGTACTCGGTGAACCGCACCCCGCGCCCGGTGTCCTCCAGCCCGGCGGAAAGCCGGCCGGTGGCCCGGGCGGCAGAGGATTCCAGGTCGGTGTCCTTCCACAGCTGCGCCGCCAGGCCCAAGACCGCGGCTTCCTCGGTGGTGAAACTTACTTCGGGCAGCCTGTAGCTCGCCGGGGTGATCAGATAGCGCTCCTCGGCGCCGGTGCCAAGGGTCATCACCGGCACGCCCATTTCACGCAGGTCCTTCTTGTCCCGGTCGAATTTCCGGTCGAAGGCGGCGTCGCTCAGCGACTGGTAGTCATCGACGATCTTGCGGAGCTCGCGCTTGGAAAATCCATGCGGGGTGTTGATCAACGCATAGGTGAGACTGACGAGTTTCTCGGCACGGGATGGACCGCCGGAGTTATTTTGAGCCACGTTCGCAAGATTACCCCGTGGCGCCGAGGCCGGGCCAATGCAACGCCGCGTTAACGGCCTTTGGCCGCGTTCTCCCGGTTTAACTTGGGAAAACACGGCCAAAGGCGTAATGCGGTGCTTAGCGCACAGCCACCAGGTCCACGACGAAGATCAGTGCCTCGTTCGGGCCGATGGCTCCACCGGCGCCGCGCGAGCCGTAGGCCAGCTCGGAGGGGATTTCCAGGCGGCGGCGGCCGCCGACCTTCATCCCGATCAGGCCCTGGTCCCAGCCCTGGATGACCTGGCCGACGCCGGCGCGGAAGTCCAGCGGGGTGCCGCGGTTCCACGAAGCGTCGAACTCCTCGCCGGTGGACCATGCCACGCCGACGTAGTGGGTCGAGACGGTCGAGCCCGGAACGACCTCGGCGCCGTCGCCGACGACGATGTCCTCGATCTTCAGCTCGGTCGGGGCGTCGGTACCCGGGAATTCGATCTCGGGCTTGGTGCGGTCGTATTCACGCTGTCCAAAAGACATAGTGGAATCCTTTCGGTTGTTTGCTAAAAGCTTCTAGTTACTTTACTTCCTTGAGCTCAACAAAGAAGACCAACGGACCCGCAGGTCGTCCCTGGGATGCTGCATCCGCACCGTAGGCCAGGTCCGTGGGAATGGTCAACATGACCTGGGTGCCGGCCTTCAGGCCTTCCAAGCCCTGGGTCCAGCCGGGAATGACGCCCGACAGGTTGAAGTCGGAAGCTTCGCCACGGTCAAAGCTGGAATCGAACTGCTTGCCGTCTTCCCAGCGAACGCCGGTGTAGTGGGCCGAAACGTCCGAGGTCGCGGTGGCAACCTTGCCGGTGCCTTCCTTGACGACGTCAACGACCAGGCCTGCCGGAACGTCCTTGTCCTTCGGGATGGTGATGGCGGGCTTGGAATCCTTCATTTCGAACGTGGGCAACGAGCCTTCGTCCTTGAGCTTCTTGACGTCTTCGGCTCCGAGCTTCTTGGATGCCTCGGGGATCGGCTCGGTGGCCACGACCTTCAGGACGACCACGGTTTCTGCATTTGCCGCGCTGGGGCTGGCGGAGGGAGCGGCGCCTTCGGCGGGTGCAGCATCGGCTGCAGGCTCGACCATGGCGACCCAGGAGCCGACCTTGGCCTGCATGAGGGTTTCATAAAGCGCCGGAAGCTGGGCCTTGAATTCCTCGTTGGTCGGCAACGTCACCGGTTCCCCGGCGAAGCCCGATCCGAGCAGGCTCGCATCCGCGGCCTTGTAGGCAATGGACTTGAACTTGATGTTCTGGTTTTCCTTGATCTCCTCGCCCTTGCCCTCGACGATGACCTTGGCGCCGGTCGCCGTGGCAACCAGGGGGGTTTCGAAGGTGACGGTGGGATCGGAGGAGTCATCCGCACCTGGGGTGACCTTGATCGATTCCAAGGGGGCGACGTCACCGCTGGACGCCGCCGTGGTTGAACCACAGGCCGTCACCAGCAGCAACGAAGCCGTTGCGACGAGTGCCATTACTTTGCGCACGAAATCAACTTTCAGTTGGGGATTTTAGGACTGGAAACACCCACAGTGAATGGTGAGCCTTCGAGACTGACTAGAGCCAGCTTAAGGGCCGAAACTGTGAATCTCCTTATTGAAGGCCGGTACGAGCCACTTCGGGGTCATCCGCCCATGGCGGAAATGAGCGCATCGACCCGCGGGTCCTCGTAGGCGAAGGGGTCCTTGCAGAGCACCGTTTGCCCCGGGTGGTCGTTGAGCTTCAGGTGGACCCAGTCGACGGTGAAGTCCCGTTCCGCGTTCTTGGCTGCCCGGACGAAATCGCCGCGCAATTTCGCACGCGTGCTTTGCGGCGGGTTGTCGACCGCGAACGCGATGTCAGCGGGGTCCACCACCGAGGCCACCTGGCCGCGGGCCGCGAGCAGGTGGACGAGCCCGCGCTTGGTGTCGATGTCGTGGTAGGTCAAGTCCAGCTGCGCCAGGCGCTGGGCGCCCAGGTCCAGTTGGTGTCGGTTGGCGTAGGAATTGATCAGCTTGTGCTTGATGGCCCAGTCGATTTCCGTGTCGATCCCCGAGAAATTCCCGGATTCCACCGCGTCCAGCGTGCGGGCCCACAGGTCCAGCACCGCCGGAACCTGCTCGTGGTGCGCCCCCTCGCGGGCAACGAAGTCGGTCGCCAGCGTCAGGAAGCGGCGCTGGAGCGCCAGGGCGGTGAGCTGCTTGCCGTTGGCGAGCTTGACCATGGTGGTGCCGTTGAAGTCGTGGGAGATCTCGCGGATGGACCGGATCGGGTTCTCCAGCCGCAGGTCCTCCATGATCTTTCCCGATTCGATGATCCGCAGCATCAAATCGGTCGCGCCGAGCTTCACCAGCTGGGTGGTCTCGGACATGTTCGAGTCCCCCACGATCACGTGCAGGCGGCGGAAGTACTCGGCGTCGGCATGCGGCTCGTCGCGGGTGTTGATGATGGGCCGCGAGCGGGTGGTGGCCGAGGAGACGCCCTCCCACACGTGGTCGGCGCGCTGGGAGAAGGCATAAAGGGGCTGGCCGTCGACGTTCACGATCTTGCCGGCCCCGGCAATCAGCTGCCGGGTGACCAGGAACGGGATCAGGATCTCGGCGAGCCGGGCGAACTCGAGCTTGCGCGGGATCAGGAAGTTCTCGTGGCAGCCGTAGGAGTTCCCAGCGGTGTCGGTGTTGTTCTTGAACAGGTAGAGCCGGCCGGTGAAGCCGTCGGCGGCCATGCGCTCCTCCGCGCTGGCCACCAGGTCGTTGAGGATCGACTCCCCGGCCCGGTCGTGCGCGATCAGCTGGGTGAGCTCGTCGCATTCGGCCGTGGCGTACTCCGGGTGCGAACCGACATCGAGGTAGAGCCGCGAGCCGTTGGTGAGGAAGACGTTGGAGCTGCGCCCCCACGCCACCACCCGGCGGAAGAGATAGCGGGCCGACTCCTCCGGGGTGAGCGGCCGCCCGCCGGGGTCGGAGTAGTTGATCCCGTATTCGGTCTCGATGCCGTAGATTCTGCGGTCCATGTGTGCTTACTTCCCTGCGCCCAGGAACCGGGCAATGGTTGGGGTGTCGAGGCGGCGGAAATGGCGGTGCGAGCCGGAGGAAATGACGCGTTCGAGCACCGCAACCTCCAGCAGTCGGGCGTCCTCGGGGCTTTCCCCGACCCCGGGGAGCACCAGGGCCGCGGCGCGGATGACCTCGTCGGTCCCGGCGGCGGCCAGGTCCTTGCCGGCCCAGTAGCCGTTCCAGGCCTCGCGCAGCACCGGGGTGTCCCCGCCCATGATGATGTGTCCGGGCTGCTCGGCGATCGACCCGTCGAAGTTCAGCGAAAACAAGGTGTCTTCCGCGGGGGTCGCCCCGAGTTCCAGGACTGCCAGTTCCACCTCGAAGGGCTTGGCCTCCGCGGTGAACACCGCGCCCAGGGACTGGGCGTACACGCTGGCCAGCCCGCGTCCGGTCACGTCGTGGCGGGAATAGGAGTAGCCGCGGGTGTCGGCGTAGCGTACCCCGGCCTGCCGCAGGGACTCGAACTCGTTGTACTTGCCCACCGCTGCGAAGGCGATCCTGTCGTAGATCTCCCCGATCTTGTGCAGCGAACCCGCGGGGTTCTCCGCAATCAGCGCGATGCCGTCGGCGCACGAGGCCACGATGACCGCCCGGCCGCGGGCGATCCCCTTCCGGGCGAAGTCCGCCCGGTCCTTCATGAGTTGCTCGGGCGAAACGTAGTATTGCGCGCTCATCTAGGCTTCCTTCCCGTCGTTGGTCCGTTCGTCGATGACCTCCCGGGCCATCGACCCGAGGATTGCCTCCTCGACGCGGTGGGCCCCGGTGGCATCCACGGTGTAGACGACCGGCCACAGCTTGCGCACGGCATCCGGTCCCCCGGTGGCCGAGTCGTCGTCGGCGGCGTCGTAGAGTGCCTCCACGGCGACCTTCACCGCGGCGGTGGCGCCCAGGCCCGGCTCCCAGAGCTTCTTCAGCGCGCCGCGGGCGTACGGGGAGCCGGAGCCGACCGAATGGTGCTCCACTTCCTCGTACAGCCCGCCGGTGATGTCGAAGGAGAAGATCCGCCCGGTCCCGGAGAACGTGTCGAACCCGGCGAAGAGCGGGACGACGCTCATGCCCTGCAGGGCCATGGGCAGGTTGGCGCGGATCATCGAGGCCAGCCTGTTGGCCTTGCCGTCGAGCGAGAGCCGGGTGCCCTCGATCTTCTCGTAGTGCTCCAGCTCGACGCGGAACAGCTTGGCGATGTCGATCGCGACCCCGGCGGCGCCGGCGATGCCGACCACCGAGAACCGGTCGGTCTCGAAGACCTTCTCGATGCGGCGGCTGGCAATGACGTTGCCCATGGTCGCGCGCCGGTCCCCGGCCATCACGATGCCGTCGGCGTAGGACAGCGCGACGATGGTGGTGCCATGCGGCACCTGCCCCGCCGCACCCGCCGGCGTCTGGGCCGGTGCCTGGGCACCGGGCAGCAGGTCGGGCCGGTCCCGGTTCAGGTACTCCAGGAAGGAGGGACCGGGACCGAGCTCAATCACTGGCCGCCCTTTTGCACGAAGCCGCGCACGAATTCCTCCGCGTTGCGCTCCAGCACCCCGTCGATCTCGTCAAGCAGGTCGTCGACCCCGGCGTCCTGCCCGGCCGCGGCGGTAACTTCCTGCTCGGTCTCCTGGGCCTGGTTGTCCTCGCGGCGTTGTCCCGAGTGCTGTTCCTGTGTCATAGCCGTCCGCTCTCTTCCATCTGCTCCGGGGGCCGGCCGTGCCGGCTGCATGGCCGCGGCCCCCTGGTTGTGCTGTTACTTACATCTTGCCACTGGGTAGGGCTTTTAGCTCCGCAGCGTGGCAATGAACTCGTGAATCGACAATTGCGCATCCAACAGGTCGCCGACCAGGTCCTTGGTGCCGCGCAGCGGCTCCAAGGTGGCGATGCGCTCGAGCTTGCGCGCCCCGGGCACGGTGAAGGACACCGAGTCCCAGCTGGCCGCGACCACGTGCTCGGGGTACTGGCTCAGCACCCGGCCGCGGAAGTAGGCGCGGGTGTCGGTTGGCGGATTCGTCGCGGCCCGGGCGATCTGCGCCGGCGAGTAGAGCGTTTCCATCATCCCGCGCGCCGCCAACCGGTGGTAGAGGCCCTTTTCGGGGCGGATGTCCGCCCATTGCAGGTCCATCAGCGCGATCCGCGGGTCCGTGAAGTCCACCCCGTGGCGCTGGGCATAGGAGGTCATGAGCTTGTACTTGGCCACCCAGTCCACGGTGGATGCGGCCGCCAGGATGTCGGTTTCCAGCAGCTGCAGCGTTTCCTCCCAGCGCCGCTGGATCTCCACCGTGGCCTCGTCGGTGGCGTCCGTGGCCCCGCTGTGCTCGGCCGCGGCCTGGGCGTAGATCCACTGGATCTCCAGGGCGGTGAGCTTGCGGCCGTCCACCAGCTCGACCTTGGTGCGCAGCGTGGGGTCGTGGCTGATGGCCTGCAGGGCCCCGACGGGGTCGCGCAGCTCGATGGCCGGGACGGTGCCGGCCTCGATCATCGCCAGCACCAGGGCGGTGGTTCCGGTGCGCAGCAGCGTGGAGACCTGCCCGAGGTTCGCGTCCCCGATGATCACGTGCAGCCGGCGGTACTTCTCCCAGTGCGCGTGCGGCTCGTCGCGGGTGTTGATGATGGGGCGGCGGATGGTGGTCTCCAGCCCGATCTGCGCCTCGAAGAAGTCGGCCCGCTGGGAGACCTGGAACCCGGGGTGTTGGCCGAGCATGCCGCGGCCCACCCGGCCGGAAGCGCAGATGACCTGGCGGGTGGCGAAGAACGGGATGAGCCCGGCGGCGATCTTCTCGAAGGGCACCGAGCGGGGCATCAGGTAGTTCTCGTGCGCCCCGTAGGACACCGACTTGTTGTCGGTGTTGTTCTTGTACAGGTGCACGTCCGGCACCCCGGCCAGGGACTCGATGCGGCGCACCGCGGCCAGGGCCACGTGGTCCCCGGCCTGGTCCCAGAGCACCGCGTCGAAGGGGTTGGTGGTTTCCGGCGAGGAGTATTCCGGGTGGGCGTGGTCCACGTAGAGCCTGGCGCCGTTGCCCAGCACCATGTTCATCAGCACCTCGTGGTCGTTCTCGCCGTCCTGGTACAGCGTGGAGCCGATGGTCACGTCCCCGCCGGCCAGCGCGACCTGCTCGGCGTCCAGTTCCGGCTCGACGTCGGTGAGCTGGGAGGGGTCCGCGGTGGCGCGCGGCTGGATGAAGCCGCGCGCGTCGTTCAGCGGGGTCTCGTCGGTGTAGTCCCAGTGCGTGCCGGCGATCTTTCCGCGCGCCTCGCGGATGGTCGCGGCATAGGAGTTGATCACCTGGGCCGAGAGCATGGTCGCGTTCGCCCCGGGCATGGAGGGGGCGAGCACGCCGTACTCGGTCTCCAGCCCCATGACCCGGTGCACGCTCACAGGTATTGCCCCGTCTCGTCGGGACCCGGCGACGAAATGGACTTGCCGCGCCCGTTCTTGTCGGCCACGATGGTGCGGATGAAGGTGATGCGCTCGCCCTTGCGCCCGGAGATCCGTGCCCAGTCGTCGGGGTTGGTGGTGTTGGGCATGTCCTCGTGCTCGTGGAATTCCTCCACGACGGCCTCGAGCAGGTGCTCCATGCGCAGCCCGCGCTCCTGGCCGGTGAGCAGCGCCTTGATGGCGGACTTCTTGGCGCGGTCCACCACGTTGCGGATCACCGCGCCGGAGGCGAAGTCCTTGAAGTAGAGGATCTCGGTCTCGGTGTTGGCGTAGGTGACCTCGAGGAACTGGTTCTGCTCCCCGGTGGAGTACATGGCATCGACCGTCGCCTGGATCATGGCGCGCACGCAGGCGGCCGGGTCGTTGCCGTGTTCGGCCAGGTCGTCCGGGTGCAGCGGCAAATCCGCGGTCAGGTACTTGGCGAAGATCTCCGCGGCTCCCTGGGCATCGGGGCGGCGGATCTTGATCTTCACGTCCAGCCGGCCCGGGCGCAGGATCGCCGGGTCGATCATGTCCTCGCGGTTGGAGGCGCCGATGACGATGACGTTGTCCAGGCGCTCCACGCCGTCGATCTCGGCCAGCAGCTGCGGGACGATGGTGGTTTCCACGTCGGAGGAGACCCCGGTGCCGCGGGTGCGGAACAGCGAGTCCATCTCGTCGAAGAACACCACCACGGGGTTTCCTCCGGCGGCCTTCTCGCGGGCCCGGGAGAAGATCAGCCGGATGTGGCGCTCGGTCTCCCCGACGTACTTGTCCAAAAGCTCGGGGCCCTTGATGTTCAGGAAGTAGCTCTTGGCCGTGCCGGTGTCGCCGTTGCGCTCGTTGGTGCGCTCGGAGAGCGAGTGCGCGACGGCCTTGGCGATCAGCGTCTTGCCGCAGCCCGGGGGGCCGTAGAGCAGGATGCCCTTGGGCGCGGTGAGCCCGTGCTCGCGGTAGAGGTCCGGGTGCAGGAAGGGCAGCTCGACGGCGTCGCGGATGGCCTCGATCTGGTCGCTCAGCCCGCCGATGTCGGCGTAGGAGATGTCCGGGACCTCCTCGAGCACCAGGGACTGCATGTCGCTTAGGTGCACCTTTTCCAGGCCCAGCCCGGTGCGGGTGTCGAGGTTCAGCACGTCGCCGACGCGCACGGTGTCCTTGATCAGCGGGTCGGCCAGGCGGATGACGCGCTGCTCGTCGGCCCGGCCCATGGCCACCACCCGGTGGTCCGCCAGGACCTCCTTGACGGTGACCAGTTCCCCGGATTTCTCGTAGCCGAGCCCGGCGACGATGACCAGGGACTCGTTCAGCAGCACGTCCTGGCCGATGGCCAGCTTGGCGAAGTCCAGCAGCGGGGAAATGCCCACGCGCAGCTTGCGTCCGCCCTGGACGATGTCCGCGGACTGCACCCCGGTGGAGGAGATGGCAATGCCCTGCGCGGGATGGCTGCGCGGATGCAGCTCGACGATGGTGCCGTGGCTGAACGGGGTGTCCCCGTCCTTCTCCAGCCCGGACTTCAGGGCCAGGATCTCCTCACGGGTGCGTTCGAGCATCGCGACGAGGCGTGAGTTGTTGGCCCCCGCCGAGGCGAGCTGCCGATCGAGCAGGCGGTTCTTGTCCCGCACCACGTTCAACTGCCGCTCGGCGGCCGCGACCTGGCCCTCCAGCCGTGTGCGATCTGTTTCCTCGCCCATTTTCCACCCGTTTCGCAAATATTTCCGAGAACGCGTGTGCCGGGGTGAACCGGCACACGCCACTGCTGTTCCCATCCTATGCACGGGTGGAGCCCAAAGGCGGAAATGTGACCGCCACCTCCCCCGGGCGGTGCGGGCGCGCTACCGCCCGTCGTCGTCCTGGGAAGCGTCCGCTTCCTGGCCGGCGGGCAGCGAGCCGCGCTGGGTCATCGACTTCGCGTCCTTGGCCGCGCGGCGCAGCTTGCGCGCGGAAACCCCGCGCTCCCCCAGCGCCTCGTGGTTCCAGTCCTCCGGTGAATCCGAGCGGGTCCAGGTGGCCAGGTCCTCGGCGGAGTAGGTGTGTTCCTTCACGCGCTTGGCGCCCGGGATGCCCACCGCGCCGTCGGCCAGCCGGCGGCAGGTGATCAGGAAGGCGGTGTGCGCGACCATGCGGTGGTCCGGGCGCACGGCCAGGCCCTCGACGTGCCAGCCGCGGACCATGGTCTCGAAGGACTCGGGCTCGGTGTACAGGCCGGTGGCGCGGATGGCCTCGACGGTGCGCGACATCTGCGTCACGGTGGCCACGTAGTTGACCCAGACCCCGCCGGGGGCCAGCACGGTGGAGACCGCGTCGACGCATTCCCAGGGCGAGAGCATGTCCAGCACCACGCGGTCCACGGAGCCGGGTTCCTCGGTCTCCAGGACCTTTTCCTGGAAGTCGCCGATGGTGATCTCCCAGGCCGGGTGCGGGCCGCCGAAGACGGTGTCCACGTTGCCGCGGGCAATCTCCGCGAATTCCTCGCGGCGCTCGAAGGAGTGCAGGTAGCCGTGATCGCCCACGGCGCGCAGCAGCGACATCGACAGGGCGCCGGAGCCGACGCCGGCCTCCACCACGCGGGCGCCGGGGTAGATGTCGCCCATCTGGATGATCTGCGCCGCGTCCTTGGGATAGACCACGGTGGCGCCGCGCGGCATCGAGAGCACGAAGTCCTTCAGCAGCGGGCGCAGCGCCTGGTAGCGGACCTCGTTGGTGTTCTCGACGATGGAGCCCTCGGGCAGGCCGACCAGGTCGTCGTGGTAGAGCACGCCCTTGTGGGTGTGGAACTCCCCGCCCGGCGTCAACGTGATGGTGTTGATGCGGCGCTTCTGGTCGGTGAGCTGGACGCGGTCTCCGGGGCGGAAGGGGCCGCGGCGGCTCTGGGCCCCGTGCGGGGTGGCTGGATTGTCGCTCATGATCGGTTCTGTGTCCTTAGGTCCTGTGGTGGTGAAGTTCGGTGGTGGTGCGCCGGTCCGGCGCTAGTGCGGCTTGCCGGTGATCGCGGCGACGATGCGCGCCTGGGACAGCAGCCCGATCACGCGGTGGGAGTCGTCGATGACCGCGTATTCGCTGCCCTGCAGCGTGGCCAGGTAGCCGATCAGTGCCCGTCCGTCGGCGTTGGCGCTGACCACCGCCCCGGGGTCAAGGGCGCGGGCGGCGGAGAGCGCCGGGGTGTCGGCGAGCACGGACTCATCGATCCCCTGCAGCGTCGCCTCGTCGATCACCGCGACCGGGTTCCCGGCGGTGTCGATGAGGATGACCCGTCCGCCGCGGCTGGCCAGGCGCGCGGTGACCTCGGCGAGGGTGGAATCCTGGCGGATGGCGGTGGCCGGTTCCATCAGCGCGCGCACGGAGACCAGGGGCAGGCGCAGGCGCAGCCTGGCGTGCGCGATGCCCTGCGAGGCCCCGACCCACATGAACCCGCCGACCAGGATCGCCACGATCAGGACCTGGAAGTCCAGCGGCTGGTTGCGGGTCAGCGGGACGATGACGAACCAGCCCACGACCAGCACCACCAGCACCCGTCCGGACCAGCCGGCGGCAATGGTGCCTCGGTCCTGCGAGCCGGTGTAGCGCCACACGGCCGATTCGACCAGGCGACCGCCGTCCAGCGGCAGGCCCGGAAGCACGTTGAAGATAGCGACCAGCAGGTTCGCCCAGATCAGGATGTCCCAGAGCAGGAACACCACGCCGGTGGGCTCCACGAGGCGCAGCAGCAGGTAGCCGGCCCCGGCGATCACGAAGTTTGCCGCCGGGCCCGCCATGGCCACCGCCAGCGAGCGGCCGGGGGTGGCGTGGAAGGAGGAGAACTGGGTGTGTCCGCCCCAGAGGTTCAGGGTGATCCGCGCCCCGGGCCAGCCGAAGGACTTGGCGGTCAGGGCGTGGGCGAGTTCGTGGACGAGCACCGAGAAGGCCAGCAGCACCGCGTAGGTGAAGGCGACCAGGTAGGCGCCGGCGCCCAGCTCGGGCAGCCTGCCGGCCACGGTGGGCCCGAAGAGCATCACGATGAGCCCGGTGATGACGAACCAGGACCAGGCCAGGGACACGGGGACCCCGAAGACGGATCCCAGCGGGATCCCCTCGCGCTTGGTTGCCGGTTCGCTCATGCGCTCACCCCGGTGGACGCCAGGGCGTCCAGGGCATCAATCTCCAGGCCGGCCAGCGATTCGACGCGGTGCCAGGAATCCGAGTCGGGCACCGGGGCAATGTGCTCCACGAGCAGTGCGGTGATGCCGCTGGCCGCCGCCGAGGCGATGCCGGGGGCCGAATCCTCGATGCCGATGACCCGCGCGGGCTCCAGGTCCGGCACCAGCGCGCCGAGCTTGTCCAGGCCCAGCAGGTACGGGTCGGGGTGCGGCTTGCCGCGGGCGACCATGTCCCCGGTGACGCGGAAGGCGAAATATTTCTTCGGCAGCTGCTCGAGCACCAGGGCGGCCAGCGGCTCCTCCGACATGGTGACCAGGCCGCACGGGATGGACGCGGCGTGCAGCGCCTCCAGCAGTTCCAGGGCCCCGGGGCGCCAGTCGACGTGGCGGCGCACCCCGGCCAGGACCTCTGCGGTGAGCCGGTCGATGATTTCGCGCTCCTGAAGCGCGACGCCCGCGCGCTGCAGGGCGGCGGCCGCGTCGGGAAGCGCATTGCCGACCAGGGCCAGGGCCTGCGCGTGGCTCCACTCGCCGCCGAATTCGGCCACGAGCCGCGCCTCGGCGGCCATCCAGTACGGTTCGGTGTCAAGCAGGGTTCCGTCCATGTCCCACAACACGCCCTGGATCTTGGTTCTCAGGGGGCGCGCGGGCATGGGGTCGCAATTCTGGGTTGGCATGACCCAATTCTAGTGGGTGCGCACTTGCCCCGGCGACCGGTGCGCGCGCTAGGGTGAGGATGTGAGCGAAGATATGAACGATCCAGTGACACTTTCCTCCCTGGTGGCCGCATCCACGGCTCCCGGGCCCGTGCGCCCGGCGATCATGGTGGTGGCCTTCGAGGGATGGAACGACGCCGGGGACGCCGCAAGCTCGGCCCTCAAGGACATCAGGGCCGCCACCGGCGCCGTCAAGGTCGCCGGCATCGGCGACGACGACTACTACGACTACCAGTTCTCCCGTCCGCAGGTGCGCCGCAACGGCGCCGGCAAGCGGGTCATCAAGTGGCCGACGACGCGCATCTACCGCGCCTCGCTGCCCGATGCCCCGGTGGACCTGTTGCTGGTGCGCGGCGTGGAGCCCACCTACCGGTGGAAGGCGTTCATCACCGAGATCCTCACCCGCGCCGAGGAGGAGAACGTGCAGGGCGTGATGGCGCTGGGTTCGCTGCTGGCCGACGTGCCGCACACCCGGCCGATCCAGGCCGCGGTTTCCTCCGACGACGCGGCGGTGCGCGAGGCCCTGGGCGCCCAGCCGGCCACCTACGAGGGGCCCACCGGCATCCTGGGCGTGCTGGCCCAGTTCTCCGAGGCCGCAGGCCTGCCCACGCTCTCGATCTGGGCGGCGGTGCCGCACTACGTGGCCCAGCCGCCCTCCCCCAAGGCGCAACTGGCCCTGCTGCACCGGGTGGAGGAGCTGTTGCCGCTGGCCCTGGACCTGCACGAGCTGACGGAGGACGCCCTGGCCTGGGAGCGCGGGGTCGACGCGCTGGCCACCGGGGACGCGGACATTGCCGCCTACGTGCAGCAACTGGAGCAGGCACAGGACGAGACCGAGCTGCCGGAGGCCACCGGCGAGGCCATCGCCCGCGAGTTCGAGCGCTACCTCAAGCGCCGGCACCGCCCCGGGGCGCCCAGGGAAGAAGGACCCGCCGCCCCGGGAGCCCCGGGAACCGGCGGACCGGGCAACGCCACGGATTCGCCCGACACGCCGGACACGCCCGGGCCCAACGAGTAGCCCGGGCCCGGCTCCCCGGTGGCAGCCGCGCGCCTCTCCCCCGAACGCAGACGCGTCCCCCGCCCGGCCCCGAAGGACCAGGCGGGGGACGCGTTTTTTGCGCGCTCCGGCGTCCGGGCGGCTAGGAGAGCTTGAGCCCCAGCAAGGCGTCGAGGGCGTCGGCGAGCAGCTGCCCGCCGGCAACGAGGGAGCCGTCGTCCTCGCCCGGTTCCTGGGCGCCGAAGGCATCGAGCACCGCCAGGGCCGCCGGGGCGTTCAGGTCGTTGGCCAGCTTGGAGCGGATGCGGGTGATGACCGCGGTAGCCTCGGCCAGGGTGGTGGAGGCCAGGCGCTTGCGCCAGAGTGCCACGCGGTCCTGGGCCTGGGCGAGCAGCTCGTCGGTCCAGAACCAGTCGCTGCGGTAGTGCTGGCCCAGCAGCACCGTGCGGATCGCGACGGGGTCCACGCCGGCGGCGCGCAGCCGGGACACCAACACCAGGTTGCCCAGCGACTTGCTCATCTTCTCGCCGTGCAGCCCCACCATCCCGGTGTGCACGTAGGCCTCGGCCAGGGCCTTGCCGTCGAGGGCCGCGGCGTGCCCGGCGGAGAATTCGTGGTGCGGGAAGATCAGGTCCGATCCGCCGCCCTGCACCGTGAAGGGTGCGGGCAGGAAGCGCCGGGCGATGACCGAACACTCGATGTGCCAGCCCGGGCGCCCGGCGCCCAGCGAGGCGCCGTCCCATTCCGGTTCCCCGGCGCGGGCCACGCGCCACAGCAGCGGGTCGAGGGCGTCGCGCTTGCCCGGACGCTTCGGGTCCCCGCCGCGCTCGGCGAAGAAGCCTAGCATGGTCTCGCGGTCATACCCGCTCACGGTGCCCAGTTCCCAGGCGTCCGATGCCGCGGCGTTGGCGTCGAAGTAGATGTCCCCGTCCGGTTCCCCGTTCTCGCCCGGCACCGCGTAGGCCAGGTCCTTGGCGACGAGTTCCTCGACGAGCGGGACCAGCCAGGTGATGGATTCCACGGCACCGATGTAGTGCTCGGGCGGGATCACGTTCAGCGCTTCCATGTCGGCGCGGAACAGGTCGGTCTGCTCCTTGGCCAGAACCTGCCAGTCCATGCCGGTGGCCGCCGCGCGCTCCAGCAGCGGGTCGTCGATGTCGGTGACGTTCTGCACGTAGGTGACCTTCCGCCCGGCGTCGCGCCAGGTGCGCTGCAGCAGGTCGAAGGCGACGTAGGTGGCGGCGTGCCCCATGTGGGTGGCGTCGTAGGGGGTGATGCCGCAGACGTAGATGCTCGCCGGCGCATTGGACTGCTCGGCCGGGGCGGTGTCCCTCAGCCGGCCGGTGGCGGTGTCGTGCACCTCAAGGATCGGTGCGTTTCCCGGGACATGCGGGACGGTGGGCGCGGACCATGCAAGCACGGGGCGTCCTTTCTCTTAGGTTTTTGCCCGGACGTGGCCGGGCGCAGTGCAGTTACTTGGAACAAGTCCAAAGGACCCCACGCTTATTCCGCGTTTCGGGATCCGGTTTGGCTAGGCGTTGATCACACCGAAGCCCAGCAGCAGGTAGAGGGCCAGGCCCAGGGCCACGCGGTACCAGACGAAGAGGCGGTAGCTGTGCGAGGAGACGTACTTGAGGAACCAGCCGACGATCACGAAACCGACGATGAAGGCGATGAGCGTGGCCAGGCCCGTCTGCGGCAGCGAATACACGCCCGGCTCGTCGAAGGACTTGGCCAGCTTGTACAGCCCGGAGGCGAAGACCGCGGGGATGGCCAGTAGGAACGAGTAGCGGGCCGCGGCGCCGCGGGTGTAGCCCATGAACAGCCCGGCGGTGATGGTGCCGCCGGAGCGCGAGACGCCGGGGATCAGGGCGAGCGCCTGGGCGAAGCCGAAGAGGATGCCGTGCTTGGGGGTCAGTGCGCTCAGCTCGCGGTCCTGCTTGCCGTAGTAGTCGGCGACCGCAAGGATCAGGCCGAAGACCACCAGCGTGGTCGCCACGATCCACAGCGAGCGGAAGGAGGTGTCGATCTGCTCCTCGAAGAGCAGGCCCAGCACCGCGATGGGGATGGAGCCGACGATGATCAGCCAGCCCATCTTGGCGTCCGGGTCGCTGTGCGGCACCCGGCCGCGCAGCGCGTTGAACCAGGCACCGACGATCCGCACGATGTCTTTCCAGAAGAACACCAGCACCGCGGTTTCGGTGCCCAGCTGCGTGATTGCGGTGAACGCGGCGCCGGGGTCGGCCGCATTGGGCAGCAACTCCCCCACGATGCGCAGGTGGGCGCTGGAGGAGATGGGGAGAAATTCTGTCAGACCCTGGATCAGCCCTAGGAAGGCCGCTTCAAACCAATTCACGTACCGACACTACTTCACCAAGGCGCGACAACGCCCATTGGCGCTCCACGATGAGGCGAACTTAATACTGTGGGCGCAGCCGCGTTTGTCGGGAGTGGGGCCCGCCGGGTTACTGGCTGACGGGCTCGCCCCGGCTGTCCTCGTCGTAGGGGTCGTCGTCGTCGTTTTCCTCCACCACGCTCAGCGGCAGGTACTCCTCGTAGGCCTCGTAGAGTGCGTCCTCGTACTCCTCAAATGCATCGGCAACGGCCAGGAACGCGGCGCTGATCGAGGCGTCCTGGGCGCCGCGTTTTGCGGCAACCGCGGAAAGGTGTTCTTCGAGGCAGCTGGTCAATACACTGAGGGCAACACGCGGGTCTGTACTCATGTGTTCGACGTTACAGGCACAAGCCACACTATGGACAGGGTCATGATCGAAAAGAAAATCCCCGTAGCACGCCCCATTGACCAGATGCCCGGAGACCCCGAGCACCTCTTCGAATACTTGGTCATCACCGCCCGCCCGGGCGAGCACCGCTCGGTGGCCCGCGCCGCGCTGCGCGAACATTCCGAGTACGGAAAATGGGAATTGGTGCGCACCTGCCTCTACGAGGGCGGTGGCCAAAAGCACTGGATGCGCAGGCGGGTCATGCGGGTCAAGCCGACGCTGAACGTGCGCGCCTGATGTCCGTGCGCGCCCGGCCGGCACGAGGCTCCTACTCTTTGACCGGGCCCAGCAGCCAGGATGCGACCGTGGAGTGCGCGGACTCGGCATCCGAGGGGTGGTAGAGGCTGGCCAGCGCGTCGCGGTAGAGCCGTTCGAGCTCCGATCCGCGGAAGTATTGCCCGCCGCCGGAGACCTTGGCGGCGATGTCGATGCAGGAGCGGGCCGCGTCCCCGGCCTGGGTGCGCAGCGTGACCAAGCGCGGGAACCAGGATGCGCCGTGGTCCACCAAGTCGTCGAGGTCGCGCGTGGTCATCCGCAGCATCGCATCCAGCCTCAGGATCGCCATGCCGGCATCGGCGACCTGCCAGCGGATGTCCGGGTCCTGGTCGTAGGCCCGTCCCCCGAACTTCAGCGAGGTCCGTCTTGCCGGGTTCGCCGCGGCCAGTTCCATGCCGCGCTCCGCGAGCCCCACGTAGACCGAGGCGGTCAGCGAGAGGAACGAGGCGAAGATGCCGAAGACCAGCGCATCGGGCACCGGCCCGACGGGCAGCCTCGAGTGGATGTGCTCGGCGGGCACCCGGGCACCGGTGAGGACGGTCGAGTTCGACTGGGTGGCGCGCATCCCCAGGGTGTTCCAGTTCTGCGGGATCTCGATGCCCGGGGTATCCCGGTGCAGGAAGCCGTGGACCAGCGCACCTTCCGCGGTGGACTCGTCCTTGCCGAAGACCCCGAGCCGCGTCCACACCGGGGCCAGCGAGGTGAAGACCTTGGTTCCGGTGAAGGCATAGGAGCCGTCGGCGGCGGGCACCGCACGGGTCACCGAATCGAAGAGCACCTCGTCGTTGCCGGCCTCGGAAACCCCGAAGGCCATGACCTCCCCGGCCTGCACCCAATCGAGCACCATTTCCAGCCGGTCATCCCCGCGGGCGGCCAGCAATGTTGCCACGCCGGTCCAGACCAGGTGCATGTTCACCGCCAATGCCGTGGCCGGGGCGTGGGCGCCGAGCAGGCGCTGGGCGGCCGTCATCATCTCCATGCCCCAGCCGAAGCCGCCGCGGGATTCCGGGAGCATTGCGCGCAGGTAGCCCGCGTCGGATAGGTCGGCAAAGTCCTCGGCGCAGAAGGCGTTGTCGGCGTCGTATCCTGCCGCCCGGTCCCGGAACCGCTCGAGCATTTCGGTGCCGAGGACCTCGTTGATGGTTTTCACGCGTCTGTACTTCGCTTTCCGCTTGGGTCTTGGGTGGTGTGCCCCGGGCATGGGCGGCCCGGTCGGGCGTCAGTAGTTGGCCAGCAGGTCGCGCAGGACCCGGGTGCCGAACTTCAGCGAATCCACCGGGACCCGCTCGTCGACGCCGTGGAACATGCCGGTGAAGTCGAGTTCGGCCGGCAGGCGCAGCGGTGCGAACCCGTAGCCCGTGATGCCCAGCCGGGACAGTGCCTTGTTGTCGGTGCCGCCGGAGAGCATGTAGGGCAGCACGACGGCCTCCGGGTCCTCGCGATTCAGCGACGCCACCATGGAATCGACCAGGTTCCCGGCGAAGGGGACCTCCAGCGCGCGGTCCAGGTGCAGTGCGGACAGCTCCACATCCGGCCCGGCCAGGGCGCGCAGCGTCTCCATGACTGCCTCGTGCTGGCCCGGCAGCGTGCGGACATCCAGCAGCGCCTCGGCGGCCCCGGGGATCACGTTGTGCTTGTAGCCGGCGGAAAGCACCGTGGGATTGGCGGTGTTCTGCAGGGTGGCGCCGACGAAGCGCGCGACGTTGCCCAGCTCGGCCAGCAGCACCTGCGGGTTGTCCTCGGTGAACGCGATCCCGGTCATCTCGGAGACGCCCGCGAGGAAGGCGCGCGTGGTGTCGGTGTAGGAGATCGGCCAGTCGTGTTCGCCGATGCGGGTGATGGCGGACGCCAGCCGGGTCACCGCGTTCTCCTCGTTGATCTGCGACCCGTGTCCGGCGCGCCCGGCGGCGGTGAGCTTGAGCCAGGCGATGCCCTTCTCGGCGGTCTGCAGCAGGTAGGCGCGCTTGCCGTCTATGGTGGCGGAGAACCCGCCGACCTCGCTGATGGCCTCGGTGGCGCCCTCGAAGAGCTCCGGGTGGTTCTCGACCATCCAGCGCGCCCCGTAGTCCCCGCCCGCCTCCTCGTCGGCGAAGAACGCGAACACCAGGTCGCGGCGCGGCCGGGTGCCGGTGCGCTGCATCTCGCGCATGACCGCCAGGATCATCGCGTCCATGTCCTTCATGTCCACCGCGCCGCGGCCCCAGATCATGCCGTCCTTGATCTCCGCACCGAAGGGGTCGACGGACCATTCGTCCTTGAACGCCGGCACGACGTCGAGGTGGCCGTGGACGATCAAGGCGGGCAGCGACTTGTCGGTGCCCTCGATGCGGGTGACGACGTTGGCGCGGCCCTGGGCGGACTCCAGGACCGTGGCCTCGAGCCCGACCTCGGAGATCAGTTCGGCCACGTATTCGGCGGCCTTGCGCTCCCCCGCGCCCTCGTTGTTGCCGTAGTTGGTGGTGTCGATCCGGATCAACGCCTGGCAGATGCCGGCGACCTCATCCTCGGCGACGACGGTGACCGGAGTGTTCTGCGCAGCTGACATGGGGGAATCCTTCTGCCTCTTGTGGGGTTGGGGTCGAGCTGCCTCCACCCTATCGAGGTATGCCTCGACCGCGCGAGGGGTGCGGGCCACGGGTCGCCCAGGGCCAGCCCGGCGGGTACGAGAAAACCCCCGACCTGACTTTCGTCTGGTCGGGGGTTGATCCGTGCGAAGGAGGGGACTTGAACCCCCACCCACTTACGTGGACTAGCACCTCAAGCTAGCGCGTCTACCATTCCGCCACCCTCGCTGGTGGCCGCTGCACCGGAGCAGTTCGTGAAGAACTTTGTTTCCGTTGTCCGCGGCGAGATAAGACTCTAGCACGGGTTTGGGGCGCACTTCAATTCGGGGGTTCCCGTGCCCAAAAACCCCGTGTTTACAAGGCTATTTGCATCGGTTTCAGCGAAAATCCCCGTCCCGTCCCGCAATTTGTGAGCAGGGTCATATTCACGAGGTCAGAAGTCGACTTTTTGCCTTGTCGGGGAACATGATCGTCTGCCCGCTCAGTTGCATAGGATGAAGG
Organism: Paeniglutamicibacter sp. MACA_103; assembly: GCF_045798555.1. Lineage (NCBI taxonomy): Bacteria > Bacillati > Actinomycetota > Actinomycetes > Micrococcales > Micrococcaceae > Paeniglutamicibacter > Paeniglutamicibacter sp. MACA_103. The sequence goes on from NZ_JBIXLN010000023.1 coordinate 57,706, forward strand.
TGTTCCCCCGCCCGGTGGCCACATCGGACGGCACACGAGCACCTTCGATTCCACTTTCTCGTTTGTAGGCGGCCGAGCACCGATGTCAGATTCCACTTCCCACCCCAAGCGCATCGCGATGATTTCGCTGCACACCTCCCCGCTGGAGCAGCCGGGATCCGGGGACGCGGGCGGGATGAACGTCTACATCCGCCACCTGGCCCTCGCGCTGGCCGAACGTGGCGTGTGCGTCGATGTCTTCGTCCGCGGCGCCTCCGAAACCCGGGCCGTCGAGATGGTCCCCGGGGTCACCTGCCACGAGGTCCAGGCAGGACCCGCCGGCAAGCTGAGCAAGGAGGAGCTGGCCGAGCACCTTCAGGAGGTGTCCACGGCGATCCTGCGGTATGCCCAAGACCTGGCCCCCTACGACGCGATCCACTCGCACTACTGGCTCTCCGGAATCGTCGGGCTGCAACTGCGCGAGGCCTGGCAGGTACCGCTGGTGCACACCATGCACACCATGGGCAAGGTCAAGAAGCTCTCGGCGCACACCGAGGAATCCGGTGCCCGCATCCGCGGCGAGATGCTCCTGTCCAAACAGGCCGACAGGCTCACGGCGAACACGCCTGACGAGGTCGAGGAACTGGTCCACCTCTACGGAGCCGATGCGCAGACACTGGACGTCGTTGAGCCGGGGGTGGACCTCGGCATCTTCAGCCCCGGGGTCTGCGAGGAGCGCGAGTACGGGCCGAATTCGCTGCGCGTGGTCTTCGCCGGGCGCATCCAGCGGCTTAAGGGACCGCAGATCCTGGTGCGGGCGCTGGGGATCCTCGCACGCGATCGTCCGGACCTCGACGTGAAGCTCTCCGTGATCGGGGCGCGCTCGGGGGCCAAGGAGCTGAACCTGCAGAAGCTTGTCGAAGCCGAGGCGGTGGAGCACCTGGTGCGCTTCTCGCTGCCGATGCCCGCCGTGCACCTGGCCGAGGCCTTCCGCTGTGCCGACGTGGTGGCGGTCCCCTCCTACAGCGAGTCCTTCGGGCTGGTGGCGCTGGAGGCCCAGGCCTGCGGCACCCCGGTGCTGGCCCGCCGCGTCGGCGGCCTGCCCTATGCGGTGCAGGACGGCCGCACCGGAATCCTGGTTGACGGGGCCGATCCCGCTGCGTGGGCCGTGGCGCTGGCGAAGCTTGCCGCCGACGAGCCGCTGCGTCGCATCCTCGGGCGGCAGGCGGCAGAATTTGCCGCCGAGCACGGCTGGGAACAAACGGCAGCTGCGGCGCTTGCCTCCTATTCCGGCGCGATGCTCAGCCGGGCCAAGGGCAAGGCGGGCAACTCCCCCGCCGCATAGCGCGCGGAAGTTGCCGCACTCTGCACCTCCGGTGCCCCGCTGAGCCCAAGTGGCACGCGCGGCACCGGAGGTGCAGGGAACTACGGCTGCGCAGCCGGGGCCTGGGGCAGCCCGGTGACCGACCCGGTGAAGTGCGGCTTGCCGCTGCGCGCGCCCCACCCGCTGAACGTCGTCCCGCCCTCGTCGACCCGGAAGGCCACGTCCACGGTGGAGGGCAGGTACACCGGGGTGGCGAACTCGATCTCCCAGTCGTAGCCGGCCCCGTGCGGCGCGGCACCGGCCAGTGCGCGTCCGGCCAGGTACATCCCGTGCGCGATCGCGCGCTTCATGCCCAGTGCCCTGGCCGAGGCAGCCGAGAGGTGGATGGGGTTGTAGTCCCCCATCACCGCCGCGTAGGCGCGCCCCGTGTCCCCCGCAAGCCGCCAGGACGCGGTGCGCCCCGGTGCGGCAAAGGGCTCGTGGGCCCCGGTGGCCACCGAAGGCCGGGAGCCGGGCCAGATCCCGCGGGCCAGGTAGGTCGACACCCCGCGCCACACCGGCTCGGCGCCCTCGTGGACTTCCACGACCAGATCAAGCTGGGTGCCGGCCCGGTGCCCACGCAGGTTCTCGGCTCGGGCGGTGGCATTGAGCCGGGCCGTGGGCGATATGGGGCGGAGGTGGGCGACCTTGTTGGCGAGGTGCACCATGCCCAGCAGCGGCAGCGGGAAGTCCTCGCGCACCATCACCGACATCGCCAGCGGGAACGCCAGCCCGTGCACGAACACGCTGGGCAGTTCGTCGCGGACGGTGTCGCCCATCAGCCGCTGGTAGTCCACCAGCCTTGCGGCGTCGACCTCCAGGCTTTCGAGGTGGTGTTCGATGGCCGGCAGCGGGCCGCCGACCGGCTTGCCGCCCGGAAGCAGCGCGCGCACCCGCGCGCCGGCGGCCCGGGCATAGAGCGATCCCAGCGAGGGGGCGGCATCCAGCACCACCCGCTGGTGCGCGCTCATGCGCCCACCAGCGACTGCCCGCACACCCGCAGCGTGCGCCCGTTGATCCCGGCGGCCGCGTCGGAGGCCAGGAAACCGATGGCCTCGGCTACGTCGACCGGCAGCCCGCCCTGCATCAGCGAGGGCATCAGCATCCGTGCCACGGCGCGCGTGGCCACCGGGATCTTCGCGGTCATCTCGGTCTCGATGAAACCGGGCGCCACCGCGTTGATGCCGCCGCCCTTGGCCGCGAAGGCGGATGCGGAGGCCCGCACCATGCCGATGACCCCGGCCTTGGAGGCGGCATAGTTGGTCTGCCCGCGGTTCCCGGCAATGCCGGAGGTCGAGGCCAGCGACACGATGCGCAGCCCCGGCAGGTCCGCGGCGAGGAACGCCTCGTTCATCGCCAGCTGCGAGGCGATGTTCACCGCGATGACCGAATCCCAGCGGGCGGCATCCATGTTGGCCAGCAGCTTGTCGCGGGTGATCCCGGCGTTGTGGATGACGATGTCCAGGTGCCCGTGCCGCGCCAGGGCGTGTTCGATGATCTTCTCCCCGGCGTCCGCGCGGGTCACGTCCAGCTGCAGGGCGGTGCCGGAGACCTGGTTGGCGACCTTCGCCAGCGCGTCCCCCGCGGCCGGCACATCGACCACGACCACGGTGGCCCCGTCGCGGTGCAGCGTGGCGGCGATGGCCGCCCCGATGCCGCGGGCGGCGCCGGTGACCACCGCCACCTTGCCGGACAGCGGTGCGGCGAAGTCCCCCGGCAGCTTTCCTGCGGCCGAATCGACGGCCAGGAACTGTCCGCTGACGTAGGCGCTGCGCCCCGAGAGCAGGAAATGCAGCGCGGCCAGCGCGGAGGGCGCGGTGGCCGGAACGTCCTCGGCAAGCACGATGCCGTTGGCGGTGGCCCCGCCGCGTAGTTCGCGGGCCAAGGAGCGCAGCGCCCCGTCGATGCCCTGGCGCACGGCCGCCACCGCGGGTGCGTCGCTTTCCAGTGCGGGACGGCTGAGGCAGACCACGCGGCCGCCCGGTGCCAGCTGGCGCAGCGCCTGCCCCGCACTGAGCATGGGCGCCGAGAGCTCTCCGGGAGAGGCAAGCCCGTCAAGCAGCAGGATGATCCCGCCCAGCCTGGCCTCCCCGGCCGCGTGCCGGCGCACATCCAGCCCCCAGCCCAGCAGCGTGTCGGCGAGCTCCTGTGCGGACGCGGATTCCCCCAGCAGCAGCACCGGACCGGGCAGCAGCGGGGCCCCGGGTGCGTGGCGGCGCAGGATCGCGGGGCGCGGCAGCCCCAGGGACTTGGCGAGCTTCTGGGTGAAGCCGGAGTTCACGAGTTCCAGGTACTTGTCGGCCATGATTAGCGCGCCTCCAGGATCGCCACGACGCCCTGCCCGCCGGCGGCGCACACGGAAATCAGGCCGCGGCCCGAGCCCTTCTCGTGCAGCATCTTCGCCAGGGTTGCCACGATGCGTCCGCCGGTGGCGGCAAAGGGGTGCCCGGCCGCCAGCGAGGAGCCGTTGACGTTGAGCCTGGTCCGGTCGATGGCGCCCAGCGGGGCGTCGAGCCCCAGCTTGTTCTTGCAGAAATCGGCATCTTCCCAGGCCGCGAGCGTGGAGAGCACGGTGCCGGCGAAGGCCTCGTGGATCTCGTAGAAGTCGAAGTCCTGCAGGGAAAGGTTGTTGCGCTTCAGGATCCGGGCGACGGCGTAGGTCGGGGCCATGAGCAGGCCGTCGGCGCCGTGCACGAAGTCCACCGCGGCGGCCTCGAAGTCCACGAAATTCGCCAGCATCGGCAGGTCGTTCTCGCGGGCGTATTCCTCGGAGCCCAACAGCACCGCCGAGGCCCCGTCGGTGAGCGGGGTGGAGTTGCCGGCGGTCATGGTGGCCTCGGCCCCCAGGTTCTTGCCGAAGGCCGGCTTCAGGGTGGCCAGCTTCTCCAGCGTGGAGTCGGCGCGCAGGTTGGTGTCCCGCGAGACCCCGGCAAAGGGGGTGATGAGGTCGTCGAAGAAGTTCCGCTCATAGGCTGCGGCGAGGTTCTTGTGGCTGGCCAGGGCGAGTTCGTCCTGGGCCTCGCGGGTCACGTTCCAGGCCTTGGTGGTGATGGCCTGGTGGTCGCCCATCGACAGGCCGGTGCGTGGTTCGCCGGTGCCCGGGGCGTTGGGGGCAAGGTCGCGGGGGCGGAACTTGGAAAGCGCCTTGAGCTTGGCGCTAGTGGAGCGGGCGCGGGAAAGGTCCATCAGCACCGCGCGCAGGCCCTCGGAGACGGCGATCGGCGCGTCGGAGGTGGTGTCGACGCCGCCGCCGATGGCGGAGTCGATCTGGCCCAGCTTGATCTTGTTGGCCAGCGAGCCGATGGCTTCCATGCCGGTGGCGCAGGCCATCTGCACGTCGTAGGCGGGCGTCTGGGCGGAGAGCGAGGTGCCCAGCACGGATTCGCGCACCAGGTTGAAGTCCTTGGAATGCTTGAGCACGGCACCGGCGGCGACCGCGCCCAGGCGCTGGCCCTGCAGGCCGAAGCGGGCGATCAGCCCGTCGAGCGCCGCGGTGAGCATGTCCTGGTTGCTGGCCTTGGAGTAGGCGCCGTTTGAACGGGCGAAGGGGATGCGGTTTCCGCCGATGACGACGGCCGGACGGATGGCTTGCAATGGCTCGGACATGCTGTGGGGCTCCTGGGGGCAGATGTGAGGTGGATTACTGATACCCAGCGTACCTGATACGCTGGGTATCGTGAACAACCCCCAAACCATCGACACGCCGGATGCGCAGCCCGGGACCTCCGGCGACGGGCGCTCGGCGCGCTGGGATGCCCACCGCGCCTCCCGCCGCCTCGAACTGATCAAGCTCGCCCGGCACACCATCCACCGCCAGGGGCCCGGCGCCTCCATGGAGGACATCGCCGCGCAGGCCAACACGTCCAAGTCGGTGTTCTACCGGTATTTCGGGGACAAGGAGGGGCTGCGCCAGGCCCTCGGCGCCTACGTCATCACCAATTTCCGCGCCCAGGTGATTGCCGCCGCCCGCAAGAGCAAAGGCGAGGGCGATGCGCTGCACGCCATGGTGCTGGCCTACCTGCAGATGGCCTCCACCTCCCCGAACATCTACTTCTTCGTCACCGCGAACCCGGTCACCGACCTGCTCACCGATCCCGCCGCAGAGCCGGATCCGGCCAGCGGCAGCGGCGCCCTGAACGACTTCTTCGACGAGCTGACCAACATGATGCGCACCCGGATGCACTCCTACATGGGCATCCCCGAGGGGCAGCAGGCCTCGGCCGCCCTGGAGCTGTGGCCGCGTGCCTCCATCGGGATGGTCCGCGCCGCCGGCGAACTCTGGCTGCGCGCCCCCGACACGCCCGATCGCCCCGGCATCGAGGAACTCGCCGCGTCGATCACCTCGTGGCTCACCCACGGCGTCGCCCAACAGGTCGACCGCTAGATCCCCCTGCACCACCAGCGTCACCCGACAACCAAGGCAAGCCCCACCGAAAGGCAGATACGCCAGTGACTACCGAACAACTTTCCCACCAGAGCACCGATGCCGCGGTCGACGTGGCGGCCCTCGGCGAACAGCTGCTGGGCCGCTGGGCGGACATCCGCAAGGAAGCCCGCGCCCTGGCCGGCACCGAGGCCGTGCGCGGCACCCCCGGACTGGGCATGGACGAGCACCGCGAACGCGTCTTCACCCAGCTGCACGAACTGGTCAACGCCAAGTCCGTGCACCGCGCCTTCCCCGCGCGCCTGGGCGGGCAGGACAACCACGGCGGCTCCATCGCCAGCTTCGAGGAACTTGTCACCGCCGACCCGTCCCTGCAGATCAAGGCCGGGGTCCAGTGGGGACTGTTCGGCTGCGCGGTGCTGCACCTGGGCACCGAGGAGCACCACGACAAGTGGTTGCCGGGCATCATGTCCCTCGAGATCCCCGGCGCCTTCGCGATGACGGAGATCGGGCACGGCTCGGACGTGGCCTCCATCGGCACCACCGCCACCTACGACGCGGACTCGCAGGAATTCATCATCAACACGCCCTTCAAGGCCGCGTGGAAGGAATTCCTGGGCAATGCGGGGGTCCACGGCAAGGCCGCGGTCGTCTTCGCGCAGTTGGTCACCCGCGGCGTGAACCACGGCGTCCACGCCTTCTACGTCGACATCCGTGACGAGGCCGGATTCCTGCCGGGCATCGGCGGGCAGGACGACGGGCTCAAGGGCGGGCTCAACGGCATCGACAACGGCCGGCTGCACTTCACCAACGTGCGCATCCCACGCACCAACCTGCTCAACCGCTACGGGGACGTCACCGCCGACGGCACCTACTCCTCGCCGATCCACTCCCCCGGCCGACGCTTCTTCACGATGCTCGGCACCCTGGTCCAGGGCCGTGTCTCGCTGGACGGCGCCGCCACCGCCGCCTCGAAGATCGCCCTGCAGATCGCGGTCACCTACGCCAACCAGCGCCGCCAGTTCAACGCCTCCTCCGACATCCAGGAGGAAACGATCATGGACTACCAGCGCCACCAACGCCGGCTGATCCCCCGCCTGGCCCGCACCTATGCCGCCTCCTTCGCCCACGAGGAACTGCTGGAAAAGTTCGACGGCGTGTTCTCCGGGGCCACCGACACCGATGCCGACCGCCAGGACCTGGAAACCCTGGCCGCCGCGCTGAAGCCGCTGAGCACCTGGGACGCCCTGGACACCCTGCAGGAGGCCCGCGAGGCCTGCGGCGGCGCCGGGTTCATGGCGGCAAACCGCTTCGCCGCGCTGCGCGCGGACCTGGACATCTACGTCACCTTCGAGGGCGACAACAACGTGCTGCTGCAGCTCGTGGGCAAGCGCCTGCTCACCGACTACGGCCAGGAATTCCGCCAGCTCAATGCCGGGGTGCTCGCCCGCTACGTCGTCAAGCAGGCGGAGAACGTGGCGCTGCACCGCACCGGGCTGCGCTCGGTCGGCCAGGTGATCGCCGACACCGGGGACGAGCGCAAGAGCGCGAACTTCTTCAAGGACGAGGCCAACCAGCGCGCCCTGCTCACCGACCGGATCAACTCCATGGTCGCCGAGATCGCCGACGCGCTGCGCGGGGTCGACACCAAGGACCGCGCCGCGTCTGCCGCCGCGTTCAACGAAAAGCAGGACGCGCTCATTGCCGCGGCCCGCGCGCACGGCGAGCTGCTGCGCTGGGAAGCCTTCACCACCGCCCTGGGCAACACCCCGGATGCCGGCACCCGCACGGTTCTCACCTGGCTGCGCGACGTGTACGCCCTGACGCTCATCGAGGAAAACCTCGGCTGGTACCTGATGAACGGGCGCCTGTCGATGCAGCGGGCCCGCACGCTCAGCGGCTACGTCAACATCCTGCTGGCCCGGCTGCGCCCGCACGCCCAGGACCTGGTCGACGCCTTCGGCTACGGCCCCGAGCACCTGCGCGCGGACATCGCCGACGGCGGGGAGAACGAGCGCCAGGCCGAGGCCGCGGAACACTACCGCCGGCTGCGCGCCAGCGCCGATGCTCCCATCGACGAGAAGGTGCTGATCGCCCGCGAGAAGGCCGCCAAGAAGGCCGCGCACCACGCGTCGGGCAAGAAGTAGCCCAGGCACACACCCCGACGGGGAGTGCGGCGCGGACTCAGGGGCAGGCAATTGCCTTTTGGTCCGCAGCACACTCCCCGTTCGTCTTGGCAGGGGCTAGCTGCGTGCGCGGTGGCCGAAGGCCGCGGCCCCCGGACCCGTGAGTTCACCGGCCTCGACGGGACGACCCGAGACCGCCAGGAGCAGGGCGATCGCCGAACCGCGAACCTCGTGGCCGGAGCCATGCCCGAATTCCGTATCGGTGGCAACCAAGGTGAACCCCGCCGCGAGTTCCTTCCCGCCGCCCATCTTGACGCTGGTGCGCAGCTGGTAGGCAAGGGCCGTCGCGACGTGGGTGGCAGGGTAGTGGCCGCGCATGCCCAACGGTCGACGCATGTCCTCCCCGTGCACGAACGCCTCCACCAGGCGAGTGGCCGGCGCCGCGGGCGGGGTGCTGGTGCGTCCGAGCGCCTCGCGGAACCCGGCCAGGGTCTCCCTGGGGTCTTCGCGTCGCTGCGCAGCGACACCGGCGGCGTTGTCCTTGTCGAAATCGAAGCCGGCAAGGACCATGCGGCGCATGAACCCCAAGCGCGTGGTCTTGGCGGTGTCTACCAAATGGGCGAGCACGTCGTGAACGTCCCAGCCGGGGCACAACGATGGTGTCGCCCATTGCTCCGGCCCCACCTTCTCCAGGTCGTTGAGCAACGCCAGCCTTTCGGCGTGCACCACGGGCCAGACATCTAAGTCGCGTCGAGGACTCATGGAACCACCAAAGCAGTGGCGCACCGCTTTGGCAAGAATGCGGCTCGAAGCCGTGCCGCCCCGTAGCGCAGGCTGCACGCGTGGATCCTGCGCTGACGTGCCCGGAATCCATGGATTCCGGTTCAGTCGGGGCGCGCCGTCGCATAGAATTGATGCAACGCGGCTTATGAAAGGGCGATACTCCCCCATGAAAAAGAACTCAATTTTTGCTCGACTGTTCAGGATCGGAAAGTCCAACGCCAACGCTGCGCTGGATGCGCTGGAGGACCCGCAGAAGATGCTGGACCAGCAGGTTCGCGACTACACCAACAACATCGCACAGGCCGAGACCGCCGTGGCGCAGACGATCGGCAACCTGCGGATGCTTGAGGACGACTACAAGATCGCCGTCAACGATGCCCGCGAGTGGGGCCAGAAGGCACTGGCCGCCTCCAACAAGGCCGAGGAATTCACCGCGGCCGGCGACAGCGCCAATGCCGAGAAGTTCAACAAGCTGGCGACCCTGGCCATCCAGCGCCAAATGGCCAGCGAGAAGCAGGCGAAAAACGCCGAACCGAACATCGCCTCGCAGCGCGAGATCGTGGAGAAGCTCAAGACCGGCCTGAACACCATGGGGACCAAGCGCCAGGAGCTGGTTGCCAAGCGCGACGAACTCGTGGCACGTGCCCGCAACGCCAAGACGCAGGGCCAGATGATGGACGCGGTCAAGGCCCTGGACATGAGCGACCCGACCTCCGAAATCAACCGCTTCGAGTCCAAGATCCGTGCCGACGAGTCCCGCGTGCGCGGCGCGGCGGAACTCGCCGCATCCTCCCTTGATGCGCAGTTCGCATCCCTCGAGGACCTGGGCGAAGCCACCGAGGTCGAGGCCCGCCTGGCCGCCATGAAGTCCGAAAGCAACATCCTGGAGCAGGGCGCTGCCGCTCCGCAGCTCGAGGAAGCCGCGGCTCCCTCGGAAATCGAAGCCCGCCTGGCGGCGCTGAAGGCCAAGAACCAGGGCTAGTATTCTGCCGCGGATGCAGCCTACACGCTGCGCATCGTGGCCACGACGAGGGGTTGGACACCAGTTGTCCAACCCCTCGTCGTTTCCCGCCGACGCGGCCGCCGTGTGAATGTACCTGCTTCGTCGCAGGTCAACTATTATTTCTGGGCCGTTGAATGCCGGCTTGATCGTGGTTGAATGGGGAGACACGATCGGGAGGGCTCAGGGATGCGCAAGAGTCGCGGTTTTGCTGCAGGAATATTGTCCGGTTGGGGACTTCTCCTCATGTCCAGTCCCATTGCCTTGTATCTATTCATCCATGCCGATGCCCAGCGCCATGCCTGGATCATCGCCGGACCCGAACCATTCAACAATTTCGGCAACGGTCCGTACCAATTGCGCATGTACGTCGGCCTCTTTGCGGTCGGGATTGTCTTCCTGGTCAGCGGGCTGATCATGGGGGCGGCCCGGAGGCGTGCAGCCATCAGGCGGCATAGCGCCTGGCTTGTGTAGCTAGCAACCGCCCTTTCACGAGCAGGCCTTGATGTTCCGCCAAGAGTGCCTAGAATCTGGCCTAAGGGGCACAACGCTTCACGCGTAGGGCCAGGGCAGAAGGGACCGTGTTCCGGTGGACAAGCATGGACTGCGTTGGCGGCTTGGTCTTGCCGCCGGCGTGCTGCTCGGGATCGCTCTTCTGGTGCCCTTGGCGGTGGTTGTTTCATCAACGATCGGCCATTCCCTCGCCCGGTCCACAGTGGTCGTCCTGGCAGACGGCACCAGGCAGAAGATCCACTGGCGTGACTACCCGTCCACCGCTGGGATCGATCCCCAGGACGTCTTGCAAGGCCCCACCCCGGAGGAAGGCTTGGCCCGGGGCCAGGCAATGGTCGCGGAAATCAAGGCGGCCCTGGACCGGGAGTTCTCGCTTGAATGGCGAACGGCACCCGAGTCGCCCGGACGAAATCCGTTCCTCCCATCGGTGAACAACGAATTCGGAGGCACGTCGTTGCTCACCGCGATCAGCGGACCGAGGGCAGAGAGCACCACGGTGCCCGAAGACTGGAACGACAAGATGCTGGTGATACGCATCATCGCAGACGTCAGCAAGAAGTACGGATACGCGGGCCCCGAGGGCGTTGGTTTCGACCCCGTGGCCGAAGGCGAGCCCGAGGCGGGGCCCGGACCCACCACGCCGGAAGAACAGGTCATGATCAACGGGGAGGTGCGTGGCCCCGCCGGCCAATGGCTGGCGTTCACCCTTCGCGACTTTTCGAAGGACCAAGATGGTTACCACGCCGCGCGGGCAATCGAAGCTTCCGGGCCCGACGCTGCCCGAAGCTGCATCGAGCTGAGGTACGGAGCCGACGGCTTGCTGCCCGAGAACCACCGTGAAGAGTACATCCGGCGCCTTGAACCCTTTCTCGGCCTTGTTCCTCCGCCGCCAGTCTGGCGGTGAACAGCCGAGGTGGCCGATGCCGTCCCGCCCTGGGTGCGACAAGAGTTCACACGCCACATCCGCGGCCCCGCGCCGGTGGGCATCCGGTGGTTGGCAGGCCGGTCCGTTGCCGGCGTACCTCCCGGTCCCAGCGATCCCGACCCAGTTTCAATAGGCGGTCTTCATCGCCCTTCGCACCTCGTCGAGCGTGGCTTCCGCCACGGCGTTGGCGCGTTCGTTGCCTTCCCGGAGAATCGTGCGAACGAAGCCGCGCTCGCGTGCATAGGCAGCCCGCCTGGCGCGGATCGGCGCCAGGTGCTCGTTGACGGCTTCCGTCACCGTCCGTTTCAACATGCCCGCACCACCCGCGCCGATCTCCTCGGCGACCGCGCGGGGATCGCGCCCGGTGCACATCGCCGCCAGCAGGACAAGGCTGGAGACCTCGGGGCGCGTCGCGGGTTCGTAGGTGATGTGCCGGGTGGAGTCCGTCTTGGCGCCGCGAATCAGGCGCGCCGTCTGGTCGGCGTCATCGGCCAACGCCACGGCATTGCCGCGGCTCTTGCTCATCTTCCCGCCGTCGGTGCCCAAGAGCAGCGGGGCGGCCGAGAGCAGGGCCTCGGGCTCCGGGAAGAGGGCGGACCCGGGTGCATATCGTGAATTGAACCGCCGCGCAATGGTGCGGGTGACCTCAAGATGGGGAAGCTGGTCCTGGCCGACGGGAACCAGGTTTGCCTTGCAGAACAGGATGTCCGCCGCCTGGTGGACGGGGTAGGTGAACATCAGGCCGCTGACGGCCGATTGCCGTGAATGCGCGATCTCGTCCTTGACGGTGGGGTTCCGCCCCAATTCCGCGACCGATACGAGTGACAGGAACGGGAGCAGCAATTGGTTCAGGGCGGCCACCGTGCTGTGGGTGAAGATCGTGGTTCGGGCCGGATCGATGCCGACGGCCAGGTAGTCCAGGACCAGCCCCTCGACGGACTCCGGCAGGTTTTCCGCCACGTCCCGGTCGGTCAGGACCTGGTAGTCGGCCACCAGGACAAAGGACTCGACGCCGATCTCCTGCAGCCGGACCCGATTCTGCAACGTGCCGAAATAGTGCCCCAGGTGCAGCAGTCCCGTCGGCCGGTCGCCCGTCAGGACCCGGAACCGACCGGGGTCCGCCAGGATTTGCCGTTCGAGGGCATCATTCCGGGCGGTTGCATCGGCCGCGGCCCCGTCGCCACTGGATGAGGTTGTTTTAGGGGCGTCGGCCGGCGTGTGTTCGGGGTGGTTTTGCATGTTCTGCTCCTGGTGGGGGGAAGGTTGCCGCTGGTCCGGCCGCGATCCCACCCCTGTCCCGGGGCGCAAAAATGGCCGTCCATGAGGAACGGCCGTGGTCTTTCACGAGAAAAGGGCTGCTCCTAGTCGGAACGCCACCAAGCCATCTGTGAATGAGTCATGGGACCACGCTACCGCACGTCGGCGCACCATGCCCCCGAAAGTCCCCATGAGTGACCACGCGCCGCTGACTGGTTCCCGGCATCCCGTTGGCGCCACTCAGGCGGCCGGTTCGGTGCCTGCCGATCCGGTCCGGAAGTGCCCTTGGTCGCATGCACCGGGCAAGTCTCCCTGCTCCGGGTGACGGCCGGTAGACTTGATGGCGACATGACTGAGAATTATCCTTCGGCCGACGCGGCCGGCAACGACGAACTTTTTACCGACGCCGAACTCGAGGCCGCCCTCAAGGTGCTGGGCCAGGTGCACCGCCTGGAGCCCGAGGACGAGCGCCACGTTGCCGTGCGCCGGGCCACCGGAAAGATGTTCAAGGCCGCCAAGCGGCACCGCAAGAACGAGAAGCGCTCGGCCATCAACGCCGCGGACCGCGCGGTCGTTGAACGCACCGCCACCGGTTCCCCGCAGCGCCTGGACGACGAGACGCTCGGCCTGGACCTGAGCACGCCGACCGAGGAGCACACCGCCGGGGAGTACATCAAGCCGCGCGGCTGCTACATCTGCAAGAAGCGCTACACCACGGTCGACGCCTTCCACCACTACCTGTGCCCCGAGTGCGCCGCCGCCGGACGCGAACGCCGCGACGCCCGTGCCGACTTGACCGGCAAGCGTGCCCTGCTCACCGGGGGACGCGCCAAGATCGGCATGCACATTGCCCTGCGGCTGCTGCGCGACGGCGCGCACACCACCATCACCACGCGGTTCCCGCGCGATGCCGCCCGCCGATTTGCCGCGCTCGAGGACTCCGCCGACTGGATCCACCGCCTGCGCATCGTCGGCATCGACCTGCGCGACCCCTCCCAGGTGATCTCGCTGGCGGACCGCGTCGCCGCCGAGGGCCCGCTGGACATCCTGATCAACAACGCCGCGCAGACCGTGCGCCGCACCTCGAACTCCTACCTGCACCTGGTCGAATCCGAGAGCCAGCCGCTTCCGGCCGAACTCGAATTCGCCGCCGGCGGCCCGGAGGTCTGGGGCGAGGCCAATCCCCCGTCCGAGCACCCGCGCGCGCTGGCCAGCGCCTTCCGGCTGGAGGACTCGGCGCTGCTGGTCCCGGCCACCCCGACCACCTACGACGCGCAGGCCGTGGCCGACCTGGCCATGACCGCCGGCTCCGCGACGCTGGAGCGCATTGCCGCGGGCACCGCGATCGACGCCGGCGGGCTGGTGCCCGACGTGGTCACCGAGAACTCCTGGACGCAGATCCTGGGCGACGTCGATGCGCTGGAAATGCTCGAGGTGCAGCTGTGCAACGTCACCGCCCCCTTCCTGCTGGCCTCGCGCCTGCGCCCGGCACTTGCCGCGAGCGATGCGCACCGCAAGTACATCGTGAACGTCTCCGCCATGGAGGGGCAGTTCTCCCGCCGCTACAAGGGCGCCGGGCATCCGCACACCAACATGGCCAAGGCCTCGCTGAACATGCTCACGCGCACCAGCGCCGAGGAAATGTTGCAGACCGACCGGATCTTGATGACCGCGGTGGACACCGGGTGGATCACCGATGAGCGCCCGCACGATTCCAAGGTCCGCATGGTGGCCGAGGGCTGGCACGCGCCGCTGGATTTGATCGACGGCGCGGCCCGGGTCTACCAGCCGATCGTCGACGGCGAACGCGGCATCGACCTCTACGGCTGCTTCCTGAAGGACTACGAGCCCTCCCCCTGGTAGGAATGCCCGCGCACTCCTCGTGTCTCCGCCGCGGAGACACGAGGAGTTTTGCGTCTGCCGGGGCGAGCGATCGCGCCCAAGCCGCCGCAGGACATTGTCAAACGCTCGTTTCATGTTTGAATGGTCTGGTGGATCACATGCGCAGAACCCCGGGCCCGAACGAAAACCTCTCGCGCGAGGAGGCCGCCTGGCGCGCGGGCACCCTTCGGGTGCTTTCCTGCGAGGTGGACCTGGACCTCTCGGCGGCGCAGGACCCCTCGGTGACCGGGTACCGCTCGCTGACCACGCTGCGCTTCAACGCCGTCGGCACCACCGGCACGTTCATCGACTTCATCCACGAATCCGTCGAGTCGATCACCCTCAACGGCTCCCCCATCGACCCGGCCGAAGCCGTCGCCGGATCGCGCATCCACCTGACCGGGCTCACCGAGGGCGAGGGCGCGGTGAACACCGTGGTCATCGACGGGCACGCCAGGTACTCGCGCAGCGGCGAGGGACTGCACCGCTACGTCGACCCGGCCGATGGCCAGACCTATTGCTACACGCAGTTCGAGCCCGCCGACGCCCGCCGCGTCTACGCCAACTTCGAACAGCCCGACCTCAAGGCCCCCTTCACCTTCATCGTGCGCGCCCCGCAGCACTGGCACGTGGCCTCCAACCAGTCCGCGGCCCGGGTGGACAACCACGGCGACGGCACCGCGACCACGCATTTCGCCCCCACCCTGCCGATCTCCACGTACATCACCACGGTGCTCGCCGGCCCCTACTTCGTGGCCACCGACTCCTACTCCCGCACCCTGTCCGACGGGACCGAGCTGGTGATCCCGCTCAACGCCACATGTCGCGCCTCGCTGGCCAAGCACTTCGACGCACGGGCCATCCTGGAGCTGACCCGGGCCGGGCTGGACTTCTTCCACGAACTCTTCGACTACCCCTACCCGTGGGGCAAGTACAACTCGGCCTTCGTGCCCGAATACAACCTCGGCGCGATGGAAAACCCCGGGCTGGTCACCTTCACCGAGCACTACGTGTTCACGTCCCGGGCGACCGAGGCACAGCACGAGGCCCGCGCCAACACCATCATGCACGAGATGGTGCACATGTGGTTCGGCGACCTGGTGACCATGGCCTGGTGGGACGATTTGTGGCTCAAGGAGTCCTTCGCCGACTACATCGGCACGCTGGCCAACGCCGAGGCCACGGAGTTCGCCACCGCCTGGGTGGCCTTCGCCAGCCGCCGCAAGGGCTGGGCCTACGTGGCGGACCAGCTGCCCTCCACCCACCCCATCGTCGCGGACATCGGCGACCTGGAGGCAGCCAAGCAGAACTTCGACGGCATCACCTACGCCAAGGGCGCCTCGGTGCTCAAGCAGCTGGCCGCCTACGTGGGGGCAGACGCCTTCCGCGACGCGGCCCGCAGCTACTTCCGCGCCCACGAATACGCCAACACCACCCTGGCCGACTTCCTCGACGCGCTCGCCGCGGCCTCGGGCCGGGACATGGGTACCTGGGCCGACGCCTGGCTCAAGACCGCCGGGGTCCCGCGCCTGGCCGTGGAACTTTCGCTCGCCGAGGGGAAGGTCACCGCCGCTTCGCTCGCGCAGTCGGGCACCGACCCGGTCACCGGGAAGGACATCGCCCACCCGCACGTGCTGAATGTCGGGGTGTTCAACGTCATCGACGGGGCGCTGACCCGCACCGCCTCCCACCGCGTGGAAGTGGCCGGAAGCTCCGTGCCGCTGCCCTTCCTGATCGGAGAGGCCCGCCCGGACCTTCTCCTGCCCAACGACGGGGACGACACCTACGCGATGGTGGACTTCGACGACGTCTCGCTGGCCACGCTGCTGGGCCACCTGGGCACGCTCGCAGACCCGCTGGCCCGCGCCACCTGCTGGGCGGCGCTGTGGAACATGGTGCGCGACGCGAAGCTGCCGGCCCCCGAGTTCCTGGCGGCGGTGCGCAAGCATGCCGAATCGGTCACCGAGGTCGGCGTCTTCGCCCAGCTGCTGGGCCAGGCCACCACCGCGGTGAACCGCTACCTTCCCCCGGCGCTGCGCGACGCGGAGCGTGCCGCCCTGGCCACGGCGCTGGCCGCGTGGCTGGAGCGGGCGGAAGCCGGCAGCGACAAGCAGGTTGCCGCCGCGCGCGCGCTGGCCGTGCTGGCCCGCGGCAAGGTCGCCGCGCCGCTGGTCGATTCGCTGCTGGCCGGCGAGCAGCCCTTCGCCGGGCTGGAGCTGGACGAGGACCTGCGCTGGGCGCTCTGGCAGGCCAAGGCCGCCTCCGGCACCCTCGACGAGCCCGCCCTGGCCCGTCTCGAGGCCGACGCCGCCGCGCACCCCTCGGCCGTGGCCACCTCCGGCCGGCTGCTGGCCCTGGCCGCCCGCCCGGATGCCGCCGTGAAGAAGGCCGCGTTCACCGCGGTGCTCACCGGGTGCAACGCCGACGGATCGGCACTGTCCAACGAGGCCGTCTCGGCCACCGCGGCCGGTTTCCTGCTGGGCACCCACGAGCTGCTCGACGGGCACTACGCCGACTACTGGCCGGCGCTGGAGGGCATCTGGGAGTCCATGAGCATCGGCATGGCCACCCGCGTCATCGCCGGGCTCTTCCCCGCGGCCCAGGACGTGGGAGACGACGCCGTCCACCCGGTCATGGCCCGGCTGGACTCGTGGCTGGGCGAACGACCGGACGCACCCCGGGCGCTGCGCCGCATCCTGCTGGAGGAACGCGACTACCTCGCCCGCGCGCTGGCTGCCCAACGCCTCTGCGCCGGCTAGCCCGGGGGCCACACCCGGCTACCGGATGCAGAATTCGTTGCCCTCCGGGTCCGCCAGCGTGTACCAGGCGAAGGGGCCCTGCGCCGCCGCGTGCAGGAAGGTGGCACCGCGTTCCACCAGGCTGTCGCGCACCTCGTCGCGATCCCCCAGGTTCAGGTCCAGGTGTATCCGGTTCTTCATGGTCTTGGGCAGGTGCACCAGCTGAAAGAGGATCCGCTGGCGCGGCTGCTTTCCCAGCTGGTCCAGCGGGCAGATCCCGGCCCCGCTCCTCCAGGCCAGCTCGCCGTCGAAGATCAGCGTCTCATCCTCGCTGGCGTGCCCCTCGTCGATCATCTTCTGGATGAAGTCCGGGTCGCTGGGTTCCACCGTCCAACCCAGCGTTTCCGCCCACCAGACCGCCTGCCTGTGGGGGTTGATGCTGTCGATGGTGATCTGCAGTGAGTGGTCCATGACCACACGTTATGCCGCCGCACCGCCCGATTCAAGAGCGCTTGCCCGCGGCTGTTGTCCCCGGGGTGACCTGGCGTGCGGAAGACGGGCCGAAGCTGTCGCGGCGGGCACCGGATCCCCGCGGATCGACGGCACCGGTGCCATTGCCGCGCGGGCCCCCGGCACGTAGTCTGGGCCCGGAAACAAGGGGCCGTGCCGCGGCGCATGGCCACCTGCAGCGACCGGAAAGCGAGCAAGCCATGTCACGGGTGAGGGTCCACAACTTCAGCGTCTCCATCGACGGCTACGGCGCCGGCACCGACCAAAGCCTCCAGGACCCGCTCGGCGTGCGCGGGGAAGAGCTGCACGAATGGGTCTTTTCCACCGCCTACTGGCGCGAGCGGACCGGCGAACCCGGTGGGAGCACCGGGACAGACGATGCGTGGCTGCGGGCCGGGGACGCCGGCATCGGCGCCACAGTCATGGGACGGAACATGTTCGGGCCCATCCGCGGACCCTGGGACGCCGACGAGCAGGCCCGCTCGTGGCGCGGTTGGTGGGGCGAGTCCCCGCCCTACGGGCACGACGTCTTCGTGCTCACCCACCATGCCCGCGACCCGCTGCCGATGGACGGCGGGACGACCTTCCACTTCGTGACCGACGGGTTGCCCGCCGCCCTCGAGCTGGCACGCAGCGCCGCCGGCGGCGGCGATATCCGCCTCGGCGGCGGCGTGGGCACCGTGCGGGCGGCGGTTGCCACGGGGCTGGTCGACGAAGTGCACCTGGCGTTCGCCCCGGTTCTGCTCGGTGCAGGGGAACCGCTCTTCACCGGCAACTGGGACCGGGACGGCTACCGGTTGGCCGAATCGCAACTGGGGGAAGGCGCCATGCACGTGCGCCTGGTCCGAGCCTGAGACAAATCGGTCCGCGCAAGCCGGAACCGCGCCACGCCATGTGCCTCCCCATTGACGCGGCACCGGAGGTAGTCTGGTGCCCATGTATCTGGAAAACATCGTTTTCGACGCGGTGGACCCGCGCCGCGTGGGCACGTTTTGGCAGGAGTTGCTGGGCTGCGAGCAGCTCACCGACTCCCCGGAGGGATTCGAGACCCGGCTGGCGATCCCCGGCGGTCCCACTCTGGACCTGTGCTTCCAGCCGGTCCCCGTCCCGCCCGCGGAACCCGTGCGGCTGCACCTGGACCTGCTGGGCGGCCCGGACCGGGACACGGTGGTGGCAAGCGCCCTGCGGCTGGGGGCCAGGCACCTGGACATCGGGCAGGGCGACGTCCCCTGGGTCGTGCTGGGCGATCCGGAATCCAACGCCTTCTGCGTGATGGAAGACCGTGCCGCACACGTTGACACCGGGCCCATCGCCACGCTTCCGCTGGACAGCGCCGACCCCGATCGGGACGCCCGGTTCTGGGCGTGGCTCACGGGGTGGAGCGCGCCGGCCGAGGACCCGCGCACGCTCAGGCATCCTTCGCTGCGCGGGCCCCTGCTGGCGCTCTGCGAGGAGCCCGCGGCCAAGACGGATGCGAAAAACAGGATGCACCTGGACCTGCGCCTGGAGGCCGGCGACGATCCCGGGGAAGTTGCAGCCCAGATCTCCGCACGCGGCGGACGGGAAATCCACCCCGGCTGGGGAGAGCTTCCGTGGCGGGTGTACCAGGACCCGTCGGGCAACGAATTCTGCGTGCTGCCCGCCGGCTGAGGCCGTGCGAAACCGGCGGGCGACGGCTACCCCCGCCGCCGGTTGGTGATCGGGGGCACATCTGGATTACGGTGGCCAGTAACCATGTTCTGCCGTTCAGAGGAGTACCCATGAGTGTTTACGCAGTCACCAACCCCGCCACCGGCATCGTCGAGGCCACCTATCCCACCGCCACGGACGCGGACATCCAGGAAGCGCTTGCACGCGCCAGCGCCGCCTTCGGCCCCTGGAACACCACCGCCATCGCCACGCGCGCCGCCCTGCTGAACCGCGTCGCGGACATCTACGAGGAACGCCGCGATGAGCTCGCCGCGATCATCACCCGCGAAATGGGCAAGCCGATCTTCCAGTCCGGCAAGGAAATCGACATCACCGTGTCGATCTACCGGTACTACGCCGCCAACGGCGAGAAGTTCCTGGAAGACGAGCAGCTGGAGGTCGCCTCCGGAGGCACCGCGGTGATCCGCAAGGAGGGCGTGGGCGTGCTGCTGGGCATCATGCCGTGGAACTTCCCGTACTACCAGGTGGCCCGCTTCGCCGCGCCGAACCTGATGAACGGCAACACCATCCTGCTCAAGCACGCCCCGCAGTGCCCCGAATCCGCGCTGGCCATGGAGCAGATCTTCAAGGATGCCGGGGCCCCGGAAGGCGCGTACGTAAACATCTTCGCCACCAACGACCAGGTCGCCGAGATCATCGCCGATCCGCGCGTTCAGGGCGTCTCGCTCACCGGCTCGGAGCGCGCCGGGTCCGCGGTGGCGGAGATCGCCGGGCGCAACCTGAAGAAGGTCGTGCTGGAGCTTGGCGGCTCGGACCCCTTCCTGGTGCTGGAGGACGCCAACGTGAAGCGCGCGGCCAAGCAGGCCATGATGGGCCGCTTCGGCAACACCGGACAGGCCTGCAACGCCGCCAAGCGCATCATCGTCGACGCCTCGGTCTACGACGAGTTCGTCGAGAACTTCACCGGCGCGGTCGCCGGCATCAAGGTCGGGGACCCGGGCCACCCGGAGACGTTCCTGGGCCCGCTGTCCTCCGCCGCGGCCCGCGACGGGCTGGCCGCCCAGGTGCGCGACGCCATCGACAAGGGCGCCACGGTGCTGGCCGGCGGCGCTGCCCTGGACGGCGACGGGTCGTTCTTCGCCCCGACGGTGCTGGCCGATGTCACCGAAGACATGCGCGCCTACGCCGAGGAGCTCTTCGGCCCGGTCGCGGTGCTCTACAAGGTCTCCGGCGACGAGGCGGCCGTGGCGCTGGCCAACAGCTCCGCCTACGGGCTGGGCGCCTCGATCCAGACCGAGGACATGGACCGGGCGCACTCGATCGCCCGGCAGCTGGAGGTCGGGATGGTCTCCATCAACCAGACCAGCGGGTCCGCCGCGGAGCTGCCCTTCGGCGGGGTCAAGCGCTCCGGCGTTGGCCGCGAACTGGGCAAGTACGGCATGGAGGAGTTCGTGAACCGCAAGCTGGTCACCTTCCGCGGCTAGCGCCGACACCGTGCCGCCCGGCGGGCGGTGCGGCCAACGCGGTGCCCTGGGGCCCGGCGATCCTGGATTGCCGGGCCCCGCGGCCACGGCCGCAGGAGACCAGGATCATGGGGCGGGCGCGCCGCACGGCGGTTAGGATTAAGGGTGGAAGAACCGGGCACGAGCGTGCCCGGCGTCGAAAGTCCGGCAGGAAAGCGCAACCATGAACCCTGAACGCATGAACGTAGAGTCCTTCAATCTCGACCACCGCACGGTCGCCGCCCCCTACGTGCGCGTCGCCGACCGCAAGGAACTCCCCCAGGGGGACGTCATTACCAAGTATGACGTGCGCTTCACCCAGCCGAATGTCGCCCACCTGGAAATGAAGGCGATCCACTCCCTCGAGCACCTCTTCGCCGAACACTCCCGCAACCACTCGGGCTCCGTCATCGACTTCTCCCCCATGGGCTGCCAGACCGGCTACTACCTCATCCTGCAGGGCGAACCCGACGTCCCGGCCGCCGCCGACCTCATCGAGGCCACGCTCAGCGACGTGCTGAAGGCCACCGAGGTCCCGGCCGCCAACGAAATCCAGTGCGGCTGGGGCGAGAACCACTCGCTCGCCGATGCCCAGGACGCCGCCCGCGCCTTCCTGGCACAGCGCGCCGTCTGGGAGCAGGTCACCGCGTGAGCCCGATCGACGTCGTTGTCATCACCGCCATGGAGGAAGAAACCCTCCCCTTCCTGGCGCGCGCCACCGCGGTGGGCGAGGAAGTGCGCGTCGGCAACTCCCTCCAGCGCACCGGCACCCTTGACGGGCTCAGCGTGCTCTTCGTGAGGGGCGGCATCGGCCTGGTCAACGCCACCGGCGCCGCCACCGCGGCACTGCTGCGGGCCCACCGGGAAGCCCCCGACGCCCCCGCACCCCTGGTCATCAGCGCCGGCAGTGCCGGCGGACTGGGCGACACGGTGCGCGTGGGAGACGTCGTGATCGGTGCGGTGAACATCAACGCCGATGCCGATGCGCGCGCCTTCGGCTACGAGCTCGGCCAGGTCCCGGGCATGCCCGCATCCTATGTGGCCCCCGAAGCCCTCATCGAGGCCAGCAACGTCGGGAACCCGGGGCACGGCATCGTGGCCACCGTGCACCACGGGCTCATCGTCTCCAGCTACTCGTTCGTCGGCCACGAACGCTCCGTCGTCATCAAGGAGCAGTTCGCCGGCGTGCTGGCCACCGACATGGAATCCTCGGCGATCGCCCAGACCTGTGCCTCGTTCGGGGCCCCGTTCCTGGCCATCCGCGGGATCTCGGACCTCTGCGGGCCGGCCTCCGATGCGGACTTCCTGGACCACGTCGATGACGCCGCCGAGCGCTCGGCCGAGATCACCGTGGCGGTCCTCGCCGCCTGGCACGCCGCGGGGATGCCGCGCCGGGAAGAGGCTCCGGCCTTCGCATAGTTCCGGCACCGGGCGCCGCCGCACCGGCGGCGCCCGGGCCATGCGCGCCGACGGGCCGCGCGCGGGCCATTCCTCGGTGGAGAACTTCCCGG
>NZ_JBIXLN010000024.1:0-75497 GCF_045798555.1 Paeniglutamicibacter sp. MACA_103
CACGCTTCAAAAGCTCTTCTGTTGAAGGCATCAGACAGACTTACGCGTCTGCGACCTTGCGACCCTTGTATTCAAGGAACAACTCGGTGCCTGCGGAATCCGTAACAACCTTTGCCTGGTGCGGCAGGCTGTAGGTGACGCGGCCATTTTCCATGGTCTTCACCAGGGTAGGCGCGGTTGCCTTCCACTGGGCGCGACGGGCGCGAGTGTTTGAGCGGGACATCTTCCTCTTCGGGACAGCCACGGCTACTTCTCTTCTCTCTCGACTGAATGTGTACTCTGTGTCGCGTCCTCTGCGACGATGTCGGTCAGCCCGGCAAGCGCTGCCCAACGAGGATCCAAGACCTCATGGTGATGCTCAGGATCCTCATTCAGGCTTTTTCCACATTCGGAGCAAAGCCCTGCACAGTCTTCCCGGCATACCGGTTGGAACGGCAGCGCGGTCACCACTGCATTCCGGAGCACCGGTTCGAGATCAATACGATCATCTACAACCTGGTACTGGTCAAGCTCTTCTTCTTCGGTGAACTCGTGTAAGCCCTCGTAGTAGAAGAGTTCTTGAATGTCGGCATCGAAGTCGTACGCCATGGCTTCCAAGCACCGTCCGCATTCACCGCTGATTTCAACAGTGGCGGTTCCGGAGACCAGAATGCCCTCGTGCACGGCTTCGAATCGCAGATCCAGATCAACTTCCGATCCTTCACGGACTCCGATGAGTGCCACACCGATTTCAGCGGGTGCGGCGACCACCTCATCAAGGGTCGTCATGTTTCCCGGGCTTCGCCCGAGATCCTTGGTTAAGAAAACCAGGGGCGAACTGCGATCGATGCCGTGTGACGACGAACGATCTGAACGCTTTTCGCTAATGATGACTCCTGTAGAACATAGACCGACATTACATCCTAGCGCGGTTTGCGACGGGAGCCAAAACCACCGAGGATCGAGCGTTGCGTCACAGGAGCGCCGCGGCCGAAAATTTCATCGACCACCCTGCCCGCGGATTCGCCATCGTCGTGGGGGGCAAATCGCGCAATGAAACCGTCGCTGGGCCCGGCCTCCACCAGTTCCCCTTTGAGGGCGCTTCCGAGGGTGCTCCACAGCTGATCCTCGTCGGTGACGATGGGCCCCGGGAGCTCCTTTTCGTAGTCCATGTAGAAGCCACGCAGGTTGTCGCGGTAGTTGTCGAGATCGTAGGCGAAGAAGAGGATCGGCCTGCGCAAGAGCGCGAAATCGAAGAAGACGGACGAGTAGTCGGTGATCAGGACATCGCTGGCGAGGTAGAGATCCTGGATCTCCGGGTAGGCCGAAACGTTGATGATGCTCCCCCTCAGCTCCTCCGGTATCTTGAGACCGGAACTGACCAATACGTGCATGCGCAGCAGCAACACGGTGTCTTCGCCGAAGCGCTCGTTGAACGATTCCAGGTCGAAGGGGAGCTCAAAGGTGAATCGGCCCTTGCCGTTGCTGGAATCATCCCGGAACGTCGGCGCGTAGAGCACAACCTTGTGGCCTTCGGGGATTCCCAAAGTGGTCTTGATCTCCTGGGCCCTTACCTTCGACTCAGGGCGCAGCAACGGGTCATTCCGTGGATACCCAAGCTCCAGCACGGGACCCTTGTACGCAAAGGCGCTTCTCATGGCCTCGGTTGCGTACGGGCTTGGCGACAGGAGGTGCGTCCACTGGCTGATGGCACGCGTCACGCGGTCCAGGTAGCCTTCGTCGCGACCGTGGATGTCTTCGATGTCGTTGAGCATGCGCTTGAGCGGAGTTCCGTGCCAGGTCTGGACGTAGACGCCGTTCTTGCGCCGCGTCATGTAGAACGGCAAGTTTTGGTTGACCACCCAGTACTTGGCGCGCGCCAGATTCCAGAAGTATGCCGGCGAAAGTCGTTTGACAGTCGTGGTACTCGGGTCGCTGAATTCATGGGGACCGGAGTAGATCCAGACCTTTTTCCGTGTGTCTCCGCGTCGCAGAAGTTCCTCGTAAATGTAACGCGGCGAATCGGCATACTGCTTGCCGAGGCCGGCTTCGAATACCACCAGGTCTCGATCCATGGGCATGCGGGACACCAGTGCCTGCATGCGCTTCATGAGCGGGAAGTAGCGGCCGCTGTGGCGGAAGCGGTTTTGTGCGCGTTCTGCCAGCTCGCTTTGGCGCAGACTTCTCACACCGAGCTTGGGCAGGTGCATGTCCCGGATTGCTTCGAAGACCCGGGACGAATGGCCCCGGTCCCGAGCCACGATGAAGCGTGACGCGCGGTCGCGGTAGGTGGATTCCATTCTCATGCCCCGCGCCACGGTAGCCTCCAGGGTGGCGACAAGGGACTCACGGCTAAAGGCGATGCGTCCGGGCAGTTCGCGATCCAGATCCAGATGCGACCCCAGATTGCCCAGGAACCGTTCCCGATCAAATTGGAAGTAGTGAACCGGCTTGTCCAGGAAACTGAAGTCGAAGCCCACGCTTGAGTAGTCCGTGACCATGGCCGCGCTCTGCTTCATGAGGAACTGGACATCGATTTCTCCTTGCCCCACGATTCGGACCGGCGCGCCGGCGAAGTGGGATCGAAGATGCTGCATGTTCGGATGCAGGCAGAAGACCAATTCCAGCTGGTTTTCACGCACCAGCTTGGCCAGCGCCGGGTCGTGCAAAAAATCGTTCCACTGCTGGAAGTAGTCGGAATCGATGAACCCCTCTTCATTTTGGAGCCAATCCCGCCATGTCGGAATGATGAGGACCTGCCGGGGTTCGACCGGAACATCGGTGTCAAACAGCGCATCGAAGCGGGGCAGACCGGTCACGACCACCTCGCCTGGATCGTAACCAAAGTCCTTGACGATGTAGGACCTCTCGCGGTCCGAAGAGACGCAGAACAGGTCCGTATGGAATCCGGCGGATTTCTTTCCGTAGTTCGGGACCATCCATTTGGTACCCATGACGCCGTGTTGCAGGAACACCTTCCCGGCACGGGACTTCGCCATGAATGACGGATGCCGCGTTGGGTAAAGGTAGTCGGGGTGGTGCGAACCGATGATCCTGTCCGCGGCCAAGGCGATCTCGAAGTGGTCCTTCGACTGGTACCCGATGACGTTTCCGAGCGGACGGACGTTCTCGTATTCGGGTGATGCCAGATCTAAGACGTAGTACGCGTCGATCTCGGGATGGTTCTCGCGGATGTACCGGAAGAAGTGGTAGCCGTTGTCCTGGGCCTTGTACGGCAATTCACCAATCAGCCAGACAGGTTTTCGTCCGCGGCTACCCAGCAGGTGCCTAGACGGGCTGAAGTCCCGAAGGACCTTGAATGACGCTTCGTCAACTACCTCGA
This sequence comes from Paeniglutamicibacter sp. MACA_103, assembly GCF_045798555.1. Classification (NCBI taxonomy): domain Bacteria; kingdom Bacillati; phylum Actinomycetota; class Actinomycetes; order Micrococcales; family Micrococcaceae; genus Paeniglutamicibacter; species Paeniglutamicibacter sp. MACA_103. The sequence continues at coordinate 3,323 of NZ_JBIXLN010000024.1, forward strand.
GAATCAAGGACGTGGCCTTGGCCTTGAAGGTGTAGTAGGGATTGACGACCAAGGTCTTGCCGTCGCGGGTGAAATCGCCCGCTCGCGTGGTGGCTCGAATGGCATACGGCGTCCTGGCCACGCGCACACGTTTCGGCTCGTCGACACCCTCGATGTCGAACTCGAGATAGAGGTCAAAGTTGTCTGTGGACTCGATGCTCTCCCAGTCCACGTCGGCAAGGGCGGCCTCGGCGGCCCATGTGTACCTGCCGAAACCATAGCGTTGGCGGGTCTGATCCTCAATGATCCGGAGGTCTACGGTGCCGCTGAATTCCTGGCCGCTTCGCCGGCCAAGGATCAGCAAGCGGGCGGAGGTCAGGCGCGAGCTCCGGCTGTAGGCGACGCCCGAAAGCCGCAGGTTACCCGCAACTACCGCCGTTGCGTCGGTGCGCAGCGTAACGTTGTGCCGGATCTCGCGGTTCATGGCGATCACGAGTTCACCGCGCTTGTTGATGTACGGACGGGCAAGCCCGTCGTGCGCTTCGTATCCTGCAAGCGGATCAAGGTCCGTATCGGCTGCCTTCCCGAGGACACGGTGGAACCGCAACGGCTCCCCCACCGCGATTGAGCCTGCGTCCACGGACTCGCTGACCTCGGCGCGCGTCAGGGTGCCGGCTGTGCCGGCAATCTCGATCGCCGCGACTCCGAGCGGCAGTGCGCCGACCGCGCCCTCGTATTCGAGACAGACTCGAACTATGCCTTCGGCAGCGTCGGCCTCCCCGTCCAACTCGTCCAGGAGCCCGGGCGCTGCCGAATTCCATTGCTGGCACAGCGAACCGAGGTCGATGACACCGGCAGACGCGTAGGCATCCGGGGCTAGTTCCTCCAGCGAGTCAAACGCGGAGCGTGTGATGACGGTCTTTCCGTAGACCACACTCAATCCCAGGGGCTTTTGGCCTGTGACGGCACCTACCTGAAGGAGACGACCCTCCTGAGCGACCTTGAGGGAGATGGAACCCTTGAGAGTCCGGGTCTTCCGCCGTGCGTCCTTCCGGTGCAGGCCCTTTCCATACAGGTCCTGGACCATGCTCGCCAAGGTCTTGGGTGTTTGCTTCACGAAGCAACCTTTCAATCTGGGAAATTCGTAGCGGCGGGGATCACTGTATTCTCCAAGCGCCCGGGGGCCTTGGCGCCCATCTGGAACCGGCCATGCGACCCGTACGTCGGGTGGCGGCCCAGCGGCCCAGAACGGCTTCGTCATGGGGCCCCGTCGTCGGCAAGTCGTCCGGCGCCCGATTCGAAGGATGATGGCCAGGGATACACGTGCTGCAGGAATTCCCTGACGGTCGATGTGCGGTCAATGTGCTCGTGCCGGCCTGTGCTGACCTCGTTGAGGCAAAACATCTGGGGTCGCTTTTGCAGGAACAGCCTGGCCAGCTTCAGATGCACTTGCTCCGAGCCGAGATCAATGTATCGATAGTCGATCTCTCCCGGGAACGCCTTGCCCAAGGCGCATCCGTAATAGTGAGCCAGCGCCGAGGGAATGGAAATGTCGGTCTCGCTTCGGAACCTTGCCCTGGCGGTTTGTCCGGTTTCCAACGGGTGCCGCTGCGCAATGGTTCTCAAGGTTGACTTGAGTTGGGCATGGGCGACGTGCTTGAACTTGTGGGCCGATGATTTCCCAAAGGTTGCTTCCAACAGCCGGTTGTTGTTCTGCGCGGCGATGTTCACTGGAAGGTTCTCGGTGTCTTCGAGATCGAATCTCCCGTCGGAGAGCGCGAACTTGGGATAGCCCGTTGGCGTGTAGAAAACCTGTTGTCCCAGTAAATGGCCGAAGAAGACGTCGTCATTGACGTAAATGAATCGTTCGGCGAGGTTCGGGATCCTGTGCAACTGGGACTCGATGGCATGGGAATTAAAGGTGGGGAGCGCGTCTTGGTCCTCGAAGATCTCCCCGTGGTCTACCAGCGTGATCCTTGGATGGGCTTCGTCGAGCCATTCGGGGCGCTGTCCCGCCGTCACCACATAGATGTGGTTGACCCAGGGAAGGAATGCCTCCGCCGAACGCAGGGAATAGCGCAGCTCGTCATGCGAGGTGTACCTCGCCGCGTCGTCCGCTGTTGGCGGCAGGGCTCCGGAAATCCGTGCCTGGGTATCGCGTCGCTGCCTTTGCCAGCCTAAGTCGGCACCATCCACCCACGTGTAGACGAGGTCTATGGGTTCGGTGACCTCGAGGATGTTTCTGGCGGGAGCAGCGCTGCCGCCGGGGATCACCAACAGACGAACGCCAATCGCCTCAACGAGGTCACTTCGGCGGCCGGTCTGGGACTTCGTCGCGCAGCTCCAGCCGGACAGGGCCCCGGGGACAAGCGCGTCCTTGGCGATCGGCACGAGGGCAAAGCCGGCGGTTTTCAACCGGGAGCAAAGCATCGGCGCTTCACGCTCGTTGACGCGGACCAGTGCCGTGTCTCCCTGCCACTGGACCTGATGGGCGGAACCCGGTTGACTGCCCTCGAAGGCCTCGGCCTGCAACCGTCGGAGCGCGGCAATCGGAGTTGAGGAAGCGGGAGTCTTGTTGTCCATGAGTTCGATGGCCCGTCGCCAGTATCCGGGCGGGACCATGGCACCAACGCGGCCCTTCCAACCGGATTCAAGACTCATAAACACAACCTTCTAGAAATCGAATTCAATGCGCGCAGATACGTTTGCCGCTCAACCAGTCTATTCATTTTCCCTGAGGAGTTCCGCCGTCCGGATCCCGGCGCCACCGAAGGCGCACATAGGATGGTCTGGTGACCACATTTGATGCCGTGCTGCGACAGTCTCAACTCATGTCCAAGAAACTCCATGCCCTGGCCGTGGAGAAAAGGGTCGGCAAGAAATTTGGGAACGACGTGCCCGGGCCATCCGAGACCGTTGATTTCGTAGCATTCTTTGCCGACGCGCCTGGCCAGAGCTACCAACTGGAACAATGGTTGGCACCCTTTGAGGCCCTGCAGCGCAGCGGACACGGCGTATGCCTGGTGATCATGAATGCACTCACCGCGCGCCAGGTGGCCGGGCGGACCAGTCTGCCGATCCTGCTTTCGCGTTCCATGGAACACATCGAGACGACCCTGGCTTCCTGGGGAACCTCAGGCATTTTCTACGTGAACAACTCACAGGCAAACTTCACCATGCTGCGGATCAACGGCCCGGCGCATGTTCACCTGAGCCACGGTGAAAGCGAGAAATCATCGATGGTCTCCAACCAACTCAAGGCCTATGACTTCGCCTTCATTGCCGGCCATGCGGCCCGAACCCGAATCCTGGAATGCATCCCCCGCTTTGATCCGGCCAAACTGGTTGAAATCGGCAGGCCTCAGCTCGACGACGCAGATTCAGGACCGTTGGCACCACGTACCGCAGCGCGAACCACGGTACTTTACGCGCCGACGTGGGAGGGCGACGGGAAGAACATGGCCTACACGTCCGTCACTTCGGTTGGAACCAAGCTCGTCGAGACGTTGTTGTCGGATGACCGCTTCACCCTCGTGTTTCGGCCGCACCCCAAGACGGGCAGCTGGTCGGTCAAGGCGCGTCAGGAACTTGCCCGCATTGAAAAAGCCATTGAGGCCGCACCATCCAAGGGACCAGGCACCGGGCACCGTGTCGAGGTGTCGGGCGATCCGTCTCTCAGCATCATGGCCTCGGACATCGTGGTGTGCGACATCTCGGCCATGGCCATGGACGCGATCGGACTGGACAAGCCGCTGCTGCTGCTTCACAGCACCGACACCCCGATGATCCACCAGCTGGCCGCGGAACAATCGCTGTCCCTGGAACATGCCGAGACGCTGTTGCACGAAGAGGGCGGACGGCAACTTCTCAACACAGTTGCGAGGCTGGGCGGAGAGCGCCCATCCGAACGGCAACGGTCGCTGCGCAACAACGTCTTTGGCGATCCGGCCTTGGGCCGGGCAACCGAGAGGTTCATTTCCGCCGCGATCGCCCTCACGGGTGCCGTCGAACGAGCCTAGTTGCACTGGCCACGGACGGAGGCAGCGGCGCCTGAACCACGCCGGCGACTCCCCCACCCGCGGTCAAGGGCCACCCGGCCGCCCCGCGCTAGGTAATCTTCTCCAACGCTTTGTCTAGATCCTTTTCTAGGAAAGGAGTCAGGGTTTCGGCGTAGGTGGCAGTGATGTGGGACGCGTCAAAGTACACGACGACCCCTCCGATCACCGCGGGGCAGGTCCCGTCCTGGCAGAAATACCGGGTGGGGTCGATGACCGCCACGTTCTCGTGCGAGCCTTCAGCCGCGACATCAGCCAGGGGATCCATCCACTCCCATCTGTCGGTGCTCCCCGAACACTCCGCATTTGCGTCGGTTGCCGTGGCGACGCAGTCCGGAATGTTCCGCAGTGTGGCTCCGGGGTACGGTGTGTCGCGGATGACCACGATCGGTGTCTCTGAGGCCGTCCACCGATGCAGGTAGTTTTCATATCCGGCGCGGGCCGGGGCCTCAGAAGTTTTCATCGAATGGCCAGCTACCGGAACCGATTGGCGTTCGGATGAAATAATCAGGTCAAACTGGCCTTGGGCCGTCTGGTCCAAGACCCATTTGCCATAGTCGGCGCAGCCCTGCGCCTTGATTTCGGCGTCAAACTTCAACGTGGCGGCGGTCGGATTGCACCGGGACACCAGGAAGGTGGTAATGGTCCAGTCTTTTTCCGCAGCCATTTTTTCGAGTGCCGGAAGCCAATGCCCCGCATGAGAGTTGCCCACCAGCGCCACCTGCGTCTTGCCGGTCCCATAGGTGCATGTGGGCTTCTTCTCGAATGGTGCATTGGACCAGCAACCATCGTCGTAGGCGGCGGACTTGTCGGTTTTGGCAAGTGCCGGGGACAGTATGAGCTCCCGGTCCGCCGTGTTTTGGCAATCGCCGCTTGGGTCAGCGAGCGCCGCAGCGCCGAAGCAGGCAACTCCGCCGTTGAGGGCGGCTTCCAGTGAAACCGATGCGGACTCCTCCCGCTTTCGGGCTTCGCCAGCTACACCTGCCGCGGCCAGCACGACGCAGGCCGTGGCCGCCACCAGGAATCGTAGGGGCGTCAACAGGGACGAAACGTCAAGCGTCTTGCGGAATGCGTCTTCGACATACTTCTTGGTGAGCATCGACAGCAGGATGGTTACCAGCGCCACGGCCACCAGGTCCAAGGTGCCCAAGGGGCCGGATACGAACGGCAAGAGGACAAGGACCGGCCAGTGCCACAGGTAGATCGAGTACGAATGGGCACCCAGGAACTGGAAAGGCCTCGAGGAAAGCAAAGTGGTTGGTGAGTAGCGCGAGGTCGCGGCAACCCAGATCACCACTGCCGTCCCGACGACGGGCAGGGCGGCCTGGTAGCCGGGGAATGGCGTGGCCGAATCGAAGACGACGCCTGAAACAATGATCCCGGCAATGCCCATCCAGGCAATCACGGCACCTACAGGCGAGGAGCTGAATCGCTTGCGCGGAGCGGGGACCAAGGCCACCACGGCGCCCAAGGCAAGTTCCCAGGCGCGGGTGAAGGTGGAGAAGTAGGCAACCGCTGGTTCCACGGAGGTCAAGAGGATCGAATAAGCCAAGGAAAGAGCGACAATGAGGGAAATGCCCACAAGGACAAATCGCTTGGGGTTGAGTTTCTTTCCGACCGCAAACCACCAGAGGGCGGCGATGCACAGTGGCCACAAGAGATAGAACTGTTCCTCCACTGCCAACGACCAATAGTGCTGGACCGCCGTGGGGGCATTGTCTTCGGCCGAGTAGTCGACACTGGTGGCCAACAGGAACCAGTTCTGCGAGTAGAACGCAGAGGCGATCGCTTGGAGCGTGTTGTCCCGCCAAAAGGATTCCGGCGCCAGTACCCGGACCGCGATAACGGTAGTGAACAACACCAGCATCGACGCCGGAATGAGCCGCTTGATGCGGCGCAGCCAAAAGGTCCCGAACTCCTTGGGCTTACGGGGTGGATGCTTGATCAGGTGCGAGGTGATCAGGAAACCGGAGATCACGAAGAAAACATCGACACCGATGAATCCGCCGGTGATGCTCTGCGGAAGCAGGTGGTAGACGACCACGAGACCGACTGCTATGGCGCGCAGACCCTGGATGTCGAGCCTGAAGTGCGTTGGCTTTGCGGTGCTCATAATCTCCCGTTTGTTGCATGCTCGGAACGCTCGGTTCCCTGTCCCGGAAAATCCTTGCCCGGTCATGGGCGACCCGCCAGCTCCATGACGCGCTGCTGCCTCATGGTGGCTTGGAAGCCGTCGATTCCTGCCGAGGGCCGTTGGCCCGTGCCCCGTCCCTGACGTTCACGGCTTTAGGGCATGGACCGCCCATGCCCGGGGCGCGACAAATCAGCCCACAAACTCCGGGCAGTTGGCCAGAGGGCGAATTCCCCTAGCTCAGTTCCTTGACGATCTGGCTCAGGCTGTCGAGGGTGTCCTTCAGCTTGGCGACGTGGCGTTCGTCGAATGCGCTGAGCACCCGCTTCAATTCCGTGGTGGAGATGCCCGAGGTGCGGGGCAGGTACACGACCTCGACCTCGTCGCCCAGGTCGTCGAACTTGCCCTTCCAGTCCTCGCCGATGCCGAAGACGTTGACGCCGTACTTGGCAATGTCCAGGCGCTTCTGTTCCCAGTTGTCTTCCGGGATGGCCTCGTCGACGTACTTGATGGCCCTGACGATCTCGATGCGCTGCTCGAAGGGAACAATCGGCTTCTTGCCCTTGATGGCATTGAATTCGTCGGTGGATACGCCGACAATCAAGCGGTCGCCTTTTTCCTTCAGGCGCTTGAGGATATTCAAGTGACCGATGTGGAAAAGATCAAACGTGCCATACGTCAGGACTGTTTTTGCCATGTTCAACTCCATTTACTGCTTTGTTGCGCGCTAAGGCGCAGGGATCGAAGATCTTAGATTACGGGTGGTCTGCCGGCCAACAGCATTCGCAGGTGGGTGGACCACTTGAGTTTTCGCCGCGGTGTTGAGTACCAGGGGCTTTCCCGCCAGCCGGCAAGCCATCCACTGAAGTATTGCCGCACCGCATTGGGGTTCTTGCGCAAGCGCATGGCTTCCACCAATGCCCAGCTCGACACATAGATCCAGCTAAAGGGCCAGCGCAGGTTGCGCTTGGCCAGCCATACGCGGTTACGCGCGTTGAGGCGGTAGAACTCCTCGTGCCGGCGCTGGTCGACCACGGGGTGGCCGATCCTCATGTCGCCGGCATACCAGACGTGATGCCCGGTGTCCCAGACGCGCCAGGCAAGTTCAATTCCCTCGTGGGCGTACCAGAAACCTCCGGCCCATCCCCCGGTCTCCTCGAAGATGTGGCGGGGCATCAGCAGGCAAGTTTCGCCGACGTGGAAGACCCGGCTCGATTCCCCGGCCGTGCGCTTGTTCAGTCGCGGGATCCACCGGGTGGGATCGTCGTTGCTCGCCGGGTCGGTGATCCGCGGCTGCAAAAGGCCCATCCGCGGGTGGCTCTCGAACCTGGAGATCGCCTCTTCGAGGAAGTCCGGATCCAGGAACCAGGAATCGTCATCCAGGAAGCACAGGTACTCCCCCTTGACCAGCGGGACGCCCGCATTGCGGCCGGCCGGGATGCCCAGGTTGTGTTCCAGGTAGTGGCCGCGAACGCTTGCGGGAAGCCCGACAGGATCCCAGCCGTTGCCCACGACGACCACGTCCAACTCGACCTCATGTTGGCCCAAGAGGCTCTTCAATGCGCGGTCCAGTTCCTCGGGCCGATTGCCCATGGTCAGGACCACTACGCCGACCGAGGGAAGATTGCCTGCTTGACTCATCAAGGGATCACCGCAACCGGGATGAGGCCATGGTCGCGACAAAGTGCCCGATGTTCACCAGGACCACCGCCGGCAGGAGGATCCAGAGCATCCACTTCTCGGCAATGCCGGGAACACCGACGACGGCCGAGACAACGGAGAGCACCAGGATGAGGAGGCTGAGTTCCACGGCATGGAGCATCTTGTGGAAGGGCGCGAAACGTGCTGCGGAGCGCAGTTTCCCGACCAGGCTGGTCCGGGACACGGCACGTGCCTCCGCCGTGTCCGGGAGCTTGCCGAGCCCGGCCATGCTGCGGGCAGCGTGGACCATCAGGCTTTGCGAGCGGTTCAGCACCAGCAGCACCGAAAGCACCGCGGCGATGAATAGCGTCGGCCAGGCCTGGGAGGCGTCTGCCCCCTGGGTCTGCAATTCGACGAAGACGCGATAGCCCAGGGCAATGGGGATCAGGGCCTCGGTGGTGTGGTGCCCGACCATGTCGATGAAGATGCCGCGCGGGGACTGGGTGCCGCGCCAGCGCGCCACTTCACCGTCGCTGCAGTCGAAGTAGAGCTGCACCTGGGACAGGACCACTGCCAGCAGCGGTCCCCACACGCCCGGGATCAACAGGGCGGCCGACATGAGCCAGCCGGCCAGGATCATGAGTCCGGTGACGCCGTTGGCGCTGATGCGTGTGCGCACCAGGACGGCCGTCAGGTAGATGGAGATGTGACGCAGGTAGAGTTCCGCCGTCCAGTGCTCGGCGTTGCGCCGGGCGCGGACTTCCGGGGGCTGGCACACCGCGCGCAGCTGCTCGAGCGTCGGGTTGGCGGGTCGGATGGTTTCATCGCTCATGCGCGCACCCTCCCCCGGTCCAAGGTTCCCTGGGCACCACGCACACGTCCCTTGACGAAGCCAACGGCCCACGGGAAGTGGATGGATGGGAGAACTCCGAGCATCAAAAGCTTCTCCTTCAAGGTGGTTTTCTTGCCGGTCAATGTAGCAAAGACCACCAGGCCGGCGTAGCCCACCGGTGCGAGCTTCAGCAAGTTCAGTACAAACCGCACGGCACCGGGCGCCTCTGCCGTGAGCCACGGATCGATCAACCAGGCAACGGCCCCCAGGGTGGTTCCGACAACCATGAGCGGCGGCAGGTCGTGACGGATCGATTTACCGTCGGGGTATCGACGCGACAACTCACCCCGCCAGACGCCGGAGGCATAGGACTGTTCGGCAAGTGCCTTGTAGGTATCGCGGGGGTAGTAAGCCGTCTCCAGTTCGGGGTCGAACCAAACCTTGTACCCGGCCTGGCGAATGCGCAGGCAGAGTTCCCAGTCTTGGGCTCGATGCAGCGACTCGTCGTAGTAGCCGACCTCGTCAAAGACCTCGCGGCGAAAAATACCCAGGTAGGCGGATTCGGCAGGGCCCTCCGGCGCGCCGCTGTGATAGGCAGCGCCGCCCAGCCCCCAAGGGGAATGGTACGCCGCGGCAATCGCACGCTGCAGGGGGGTCTTGCCCCGTGCATCCATGAGTCCACCGACATCGTGGGCACCGACACGGAACATGGTTTCAACACCACGCGCAGTATAGGAGGGAGACAACTCGCTGTGCGCATCCACGCGCACCACGATCGGATACTGCGAGGCCTGGATGGCGAGGTTCAACCCGATGGGTGTGCGCCCCTGCGGGTTGTGCACCAGCTTGACCCGGCCATCCTCGGTTGCCAGCTGCGCGGCCACGTCGTCCGTCGCATCCGTGCTGGGCCCCAAAGCCAAGACGATTTCCTTGTCCCCGGCGTAGTCTTGGCCAAGCACGCTCGCGACGGCATCGCGCAGGTAATCGGCTTCGTTGAGCACCGGCATGACGTAGGAAACGCCCAAGTTCTGCGCAGCAGTCACTTCTTCTTGGCCTTATAGGCATTGACGACCGTCTTGGCGTCTCCGTCCATCATCAGGACGCCCTTTTCAATCCAGATCACCCGGTTGCAGGTATCCAGGATCGATCCCATCGAGTGGGAGACGAGGAAGATCGTTCCGGCGTTCTCGCGGATCTCACGGATCTTGGCCTCGCTGCGCTTGCGGAAACGGGCATCTCCAACGGCCAAGGCCTCATCGACAATGAGGATGTCGTGTTGCTTGGAGGCCGCGATGGCAAACTTCAGCCGCGCGGACATGCCGGAGCTGTAGGTACGCATGGGCAGGTCGATGAACTCTTCGAGTTCTGCGAACTTGGTGATGTCTTCGCGCATCTCGTTGATTTCTTGGCGGTTGTACCCAAGGGCCAGACCACCAAGCATGATGTTCTTGTCACCGGAAAGGTCAGGGATCAATGCCGCGCCGACTCCCAACATATTCGGGCGCGACGAGGCGTAAACGGAGCCTTCCGCAGGGCTGGTCAGACCCGTAATGGTGCGCATGAGCGTCGACTTGCCCGAGCCGTTCGAGCCAATCACACCGATCGATTCGTTCTCATACGCAACAAAGGACACACCCTTGACGGCATGGACTTCCCGAATGCCGCGGGTCGATGACTGCAGCAGGCGCTTAGCACCCGCGGCACCAACGGACTTGCCGCTCGAATAGACCTGGTACTTGACGTGAAGGTTATCAACGATGACCACTGGCGTGCGTGCTTGATCAATTTCGACCGACGCATTCACCGGTGATGATTCGGGTGCAACATCGTAGACAGGCTCGGGCTCGAACTTGCCATGCAACCGGGGGTTGATCAGATCATCAAAACTAGTCAACTCGACCATAACGCTCCTCCGCAGCCCAGAAATAAATGGTGCCGCAAACCAAGGCGGCGACAGCCCATACCGACAAAACAATCCAGTAGAACGAGGGATACTCCACGCCGTTCATGATGGACCCACGGGCAATTTGCAGGGCCTGGTAGATGGGGTGGAAATCGAACATTCGGACGAGCACTGGGAACGCATTCAAGATGCGGTCGACACTAAAAAGCACTCCGGAGGTGTAAAACAGGATTCTGGTGATCAACGGCAGAATCTGTGTGAAGTCTCGGACGTGCACGGTCAATCTGGCGCATATCAGCGCCATACCTGTGTTGAACATCGTGAATAGCACGAGCAACGGAATCACCATGAGCCAGCTCCATTTAGGTGGCGTTCCCAGAATCATGCAGTAAATAAACATGACTCCTAACATGGGGACCAACGTGAGGAACTGCTGAATCACCGCCGCGATGGGCAAGGTGATCCGCGGAAACGCCAAGGACTGGACCAAGGAAGCGCTGCCCGTGATGGACTTTGCACCCGAGTTCACGGATCCGGTGAAGAATTCAAACAAGAACACGCCAATGACGACGTAGACAGGGAAATCATGAGGCTTGCTGGATTGCAGCATCCCGAAAATCGCCCCGTACATCAGGGCATTCATGGTCGGCTTGATGACAACCCACAACATGCCCAGACGGTTCCGCTGGTTTGATGCTTGCAGCCGGCTTCTGGCGAGCTCAAACGCAAAGTCGCGCCTGGCCCATGCCTGTTTGAGATAGCTCACCAGGTCCGGACGAGCACCGACCCTGTTCAGGCCGTACTGCGCCGCATATTCGGCAGCTGTCATAATTCTCGTTACCTCGTTGATCACGGTTTACTCGCCTGCTGACGCCGACGAACCTAATGAAGTCTAGTAGATACGCATGCTGATGGCCGGTTTGCATCCGGCGACAGGGCCATGTGTGATCTATGTATCAATTCTCAATCGTCGATATTTGCACTGTCCAAGTAGGTCCTGAGAGTGTCGGTCCGAAGTGCCTCTCCGAGGTCTACCAGCGCTTGTTCGTCCCGCAGAACGATCGATTGTCCGTCCGGCGACGTGCCGAGACCGGCCGTCGGCAACGTGAACATCTTGATGTTCGAAGCGCGTACGTCCTTCAGCTGCAGTCCGATACCTGCCGCCGTGGCCGAATCCAAGCTCTCGTCCAGCGCAAGGTAGGGCGAGAGCTTGTCAATGACCTCAAAAATAGTGGCCGGATTCGTCAAGGTGTCCTTGGACAGCATCTCGTTCATGACAGCCTTGATGAATTTCTGCTGGTTGCGCACGCGCTGGTAGTCGCCATCAACGAAGGGCTTGCGTTCACGGACGAATCTCAACGCCTGGTTGCCCTTGAGCTCTATGTCGCCGACCGGGTAGAAGTACTTCTTGCTGTCGGTCGAATAGAACTCGATGTCATTGTGCACAGTGACGCCGCCCAGCGCCGTGGTCAGCTCCTTGAAACCGTCAAAGTCGACCATCGCCACGTGGTCGATCTTGGTATCGAGCATCCCTTCGACCGTTTGGACCACCAGGGGTACACCCCCAAGAGCCATCGTGGCGTTGATCTTTTGGCTTCCATGGCCGGGAATGTCCGTGTAGAGGTCACGCATGATCGACATCACGTAGACACCCTTACGGTCCTCCGGAATATGCATCAGCATCATCGAGTCGGACCGCTGGTCGGTGCCGCCGGCCTGAAGCAGATCGGCAGTCTCCGTTCCATCCGCCCCGTGGTCAACGCCGAGCAACAGGAAGTTCAGGGATCCGTCGTCGGGGTTCTTGATCGGGCGGTCTTGCTCGTCCGGAAAAGCTTCACCGATGACTCGGGTCTTTGAATCGAACGTCTGGGCGAGGTTCGCCAGATAAGTACTGGCCACCACAGCTGCAACCACAATCACGGCAGTCGTGCTTAGGAGCACGATGAGGCCCGTGCGTTTCTTGCGACGAGCAAGGCGACGAGGTACGTATTCGCCCGGGAATTCTTTTTTATTAGTCAATCAACGTCTCCCTAAGACCAGAACGAGAAGTCTCGGACGACGCGAGGCAATGTTTCGGTCGACAACTTTCGTACAAACAAAGCAAGGCTAGCCAGCGCCCCTGTGAGGATGCTGGGTTAGCCTTGCCATCTACAGAAATCTTAGCGTCCCGCGACGAAGTCCTTAAGCCATGGAAGGAGGTCCGGTCCCAGGTCCTCGCGTTCGCATGCCAAGGAAATAACGGCCTGGATGTAGCTCAGCTTGTCACCGGTGTCATAGCGGCGCCCACGGAACACGACGGCGTGGACACCACTGCCCGGCCCGTCGGCCGCGGCCAAGGTCTCAAGGGCATCGGTCAACTGTATTTCGCCACCCCGACCAGGCGCTGTTTCTTCGAGCACTTCGAAGACCCGCGGGTGCAAAACGTAACGGCCAATGACGGCCAAATTCGAAGGAGCATCCTCTACGGCCGGCTTTTCCACCAACCCGTTGACCTTGACGTAACCCTCGCCGTCAACTGCGGAAACATCTGCGCAGCCATAGGCGCTAATCTGATCCGGTTCAACTTCCATTACGGCGATGACGGAACCGCCGGTCTTTTCCTGCACGTCGATCATGATCGAGAGCAGTTCGTCGCGCTCATCGATGAGGTCGTCGCCCAGCAATACGGCGAATGCCTCTTTACCAACATGCTGTTTCGCGCAGAGGACTGCGTGGCCCAGGCCCTTGGGGTCGCGCTGGCGAATGTAATGGATTTCACCCAGATCGGTGGCTTCTTGGACCCGACGCAACTTTTCGGTGTCACCCTTGGCCTCAAGCGTCGCTTCCATGGAAGGAACACGGTCAAAGTGGTCTTCAAGGGCCCGCTTGCTGCGTCCGGTGATCATCAAGACGTCTGTGAGTCCGGCCCTCGACGCCTCTGCCACAACATATTGAATGGCGGGCTGGTCAACAACCGGCAGCATTTCCTTTGGCATCGCCTTGGTGGCCGGGAGGAAACGCGTGCCCAATCCAGCTGCTGGAATGACGGCTTTGATTAATCGACGGTAATCAGTCATAGCTTCGACATTACTTCATGGCCTAGTCGCCCAACTAACTCGTCGATCTTCAGGGCGTGTTCGATCGCAATCTCTTCAACACTGTCCGCGGCAGGTAATCCGCAACGTCGCCGCCAAGTGACTGGACTTCCTTCAGCAGGGACGATGACAGGTGCATATAGCGGTTGTCGGCCGCAAGGAATACGGTTTCAACACCAGTCAGGTGACGGTTCATCACGGCCATCGGAGTCTCGTACTGGTAGTCAACTGTGGAGCGCAATCCCTTGACGATGGCGTCGGCGCCATGCAGTTTGCAGAAGTCTGCAAGCAGGCCGTCCCCCATCGGTTCGACGCTGACACCCCGTAGTCCCCCAATGGTTTCCCGAACCATTTCCAGGCGTTCGTCGGGTTCGAAGCGATACTTCTTGGCATAGTTCGTTGACACTGCCACGATGACTTCATCAAAGAGGTTGCTGGCACGGGCAATGATCTCAACATGACCATTATGGATGGGGTCAAAGGACCCGGGGCAAACGGCTCGACGCATACCCTGAAATCTACCAAGCCTGCTTGGGCACGACTGCTTCGTGCTGCTTGATGACTCAACGTGTCGTTTTCCGCTAATTCGCCCGCGAGCCACCGACTAACGGGATAATGGACCATGTCCACATTCGATTTCCCTTGGCAGCGCATGGCTGCCGGCGCCAATTTGCTTTCCCCCGCTGGTGACCTCGGGGTCACCATATTTGAGGAAATCACCACCCTTGCCGTGAAGCACGAGGCCATCAATCTCGGGCAGGGATTCCCAGATGCCGATGGCCCAAGGATCTTCAAAGTTCTGGCTGCCCAGGGAATATCAGGCGATCTTAACCAATACGCCCCCGGCTCGGGAATCCTTCCCCTTCGCACGGCCATTGCCAAGCACCAAAAACGCTTTTACGGGCTGGATGTGGATCCCGGGAACGAAGTTGTCGTCACGACGGGTGCAACCGAAGCCATTGCCGCGGCCATACTCGCATTCATTGGGCCCGGAGACGAGGTCATTACCTTTGAACCGTTCTATGACTCCTATGGTGCAACCATCGGATTGGCAGGCGGCGTCCACAAGACGGTGGCCCTGAACGCACCGGATTTCCAGCCCGAAATCAACGACCTACGTGCAGCCTTCAACGAACGCACACGCATGATTGTGCTGAACAATCCCCACAACCCCACGGGCACCATCTTCGGCAAGGAAATGCTCGCCGAAATCGTTGCATTGGCAACCATGCATGATTGCCTGATCGTCTCCGACGAGGTATATGAACACCTCACCTTCGGCGTTGCCCACACACCCATTGCCACGTTGCCTGGCGCGTGGGATCGCACCATTACGATTTCCTCGGTCGGGAAGACCTTTTCGTTTACCGGTTGGAAGGTTGGTTGGGCCACCGGGCCGGCCGACCTCGTTGCCGCCGTTCGCACGGTGAAGCAATTCCTGACATACTCCTCCGGCACGGCATTCCAGCCCGCGGTCGCAGAAGCCCTGGATTCCGAGTCAGCATTCTTTACCGACTTTGCCGAGGACCTTGGCAAACGTAGCGAGGTGTTGGCCAAGGGTCTTGAGGCTGCCGGCATGACGGTCTACCGACCGCAGGGCACGTACTTTATCGTCGCGGACGTTGCTCCCCTTGGTTTTGACAATGCCTTGGACCTGGCCCGCCAGATGCCTGAATCAGTAGGTGTCGCGGGCATTCCCTTGTCCGTCTTCTGCCACGCAGACGGAGCCGAGCGCACTCGAAGCCTGATGCGCTTTGCGTTTTGCAAGAAGCCGGAACTGCTCACCGAAGCAGCAGTCCGCCTCTCCCACCTGTCAGCCAAGGTGGGTGGCTGATCTTGGTGAATCGTGCGAGCCGTTGGCTGAGCAACCTCGGAGCCCACGCCACCTTGGAGGAAGATGCCTTCGTTGCCGGTGCCTGGGTCTTGGCACTGGGTGGTGCCGAGCAATCACACGTGAACGTGGACCATCCGGAACAAATCTTCTATGAGTACCTTCGGCGGCTTGCCAACCATGTCGACGAGTACGGGGAGCCCGGACGGCCTCTTCGGGTACTCCATTTGGGGGCCGGGGCATTGACCTTGGCTCGATACATTGAGCACAAGAGGCCCGGGAGCATTCAGGTCGCCGTGGACCTGGAGAGGGAATTGCTCGATTTTGTCCTTGACTCCCTGCCCATGGCAGATGCAGGAAACCTGAAGACGATTATTGGGGACGCGCGAAACGTGCTGACCCATGAATTGGCCACCGAGGAATTCGACATCATCGTTCTGGATATCTTCAGTGGCTTCGGCGCACCGCAGCATTTGACGGTCCCCGCATTCTATGCGGAAATGAACGACCTGTTGCGTCCCGACGGACTCGTCTTGGTCAATGTCGGTGATGATCCGCCGTTTGCCTTCGCTGACAGCCAAGTCCAGGCGATGTCGCAAGTCTTTGCCACTGTCACGGCCAGTGCTCCCACCGAGATCTTCTCCCGAAAGTACCCGGGAAACATGATTCTGGCGGGCACCCAATCGCGCCTCGACCTGGCCGTGGTGGACAGGTTGCGGGCCGCAGGACCGCACCCTGGAACGGTTCTATTCGGCGCCGAGCTCGACGGGTTCGGCAAACCATAGGCGGGTTTCTCCGTATTTTTTTTCGGCAAACTTCTCCAACCCGTCCGGCCACGTAGGTTCGGCGGATCGCGAGGATCGTTCGACCACGACCGTTGCCCCAACCTCGAGGACCAGCGCAACCTTTTCCAGCGTCGTGGCCAGCTCCTCTTCCGTCAGCGGATAGGGAGGGTCCATGAAGACGACATCCCAGGTCCTTCCGGCGCTTCCCCCAGCGACCGGGGCGAAGGAATCAAGGACGGAATCCACCGAGCCGCGGCGAACGCTGACCAACTCGTTGCGCAGCGCCTTGTTGACGAGTCCGGCATTGGCCTGGCAGACCGCGACGGCCTTGGGAGCAAGTTCGACCAACAGAACCGAACGAGCTCCTCGGCTGGCCGCTTCGAGGCCCAGCGAACCGGCTCCTGCATAAAGGTCCAGGACCCGTGAGTTGGCCAGCACGTCGTAACTTTCGAGCCTCGAAAACAAGGCTTCCTTGACCCGGTCGGTGGTCGGCCGGGTGGAGTCCCCGGGAACGCTTTTGAGTGAAAGGCCTCCGGCGGCGCCGGCAACGATGCGACTCATTGTGGATCTATCCCCTTTCCAGGAATGCTTGCATGTCTTCGTCTACCCATTCCTCAACGGCCGCCTGCAGACCGGGATATGACCCCAGCCCGTCTTCGCCGTCGACAATGGATTCGGCCGCTTCCCTAGCCCGGGCAATGAGTTTTGCATCCCTCATCACGCGCAGGACCTTAAGCGTGGACCGGGCCCCGGATTGGCTCGCCCCCAGGATGTCGCCCTCACGGCGTTCGTTGAGATCCGATTCCGCAAGCAGGAACCCATCCGTGGTGGACTCCACGGCCCGCAGACGCGTCACCGAAGGGTGCTCGGCGTCCAGCCAGGTGGCCATCAGGCAGGTACCGGGCAGGCCGCCACGCCCAATGCGCCCGCGCAACTGGTGCAACTGGGAGATCCCGAAGTTCTCGGCATCGATGATCACCATCAGCGTGGCGTTGTGTACGTCGACGCCAACTTCGATCACCGTGGTTGAGACCAGGATGGAAGCCCGTCCGCTGTCAAAGGCCTGCATCGCCTCCGCTTTCTCCTCGCTGGGCATGCGCCCGTGCAAGGCCCGGATCTGCGTGTTGGCGAATATGTCCATGGACTCAAGGAGTTCCATCATCTTTTCAACGGTCATCGTGGCTGGCTTGGCCGGGCCGTCGCTGTCACCGGGATTGGCTGCGGGTTCGATGGGCATGGGCAGGAAATCGTCCTCAACGGCTTTCTCGCTGATTCGCGGGCACACCACGTAAACCTGGTGTCCTTTCGCGGTTTCCTCGGCCATTCGTGCAAAGAGCCGCTGCTGCATGGCAGGCAGTTGCAGGGGCACCAGGTGGGTGGAAATCGGTGCCCTCCCCGGAGGAAGTGTCCTCATGAGGCTGACCTCGAGATCGCCAAAGACCGTCATGGCCACGGTGCGTGGAATCGGGGTGGCCGTCATGACGAGCATGTGCGGCGGCGTGTCGGCCTTTGAGCGCAGGGCATCGCGTTGCTCGACGCCGAAGCGATGCTGCTCGTCCACCACCACCAGGCCGAGATCCACGAAACTGACCATGTCGGAAAGCAGGGAGTGCGTTCCCACCAAGATGCCGGTCTCCCCGGAAGCCGCGCCAAGGAGGACACGCTTGCGCTCCGCGGCTCCTGCCGAACCTGTCAAGAGGTCAACGCGGGTGGCGCGTGGGTCGGACCCAAGCTCTCCACCGGTCCCCAGGGACCCGAGCAGCTTCTTGATGGACTGGTAGTGCTGTTGGGCAAGCACCTCGGTGGGAGCCAACAATGCAGTCTGCCCTCCCGAGTCGATGACCTGCAGCATGGCCCGCAATGCGACGAGGGTCTTTCCCGAGCCGACCTCTCCTTGCAGCAGCCGGTTCATCGGATGGCCGCGCACCAGGTCTTCGGAGATTTCCATGCCGGCCAGCACCTGGCCGTCGGTGAGCGTGAACGGAAGGGTCTGGTCGAAGGCAGCCAAGAGCCCATCGCCGGTGCCTCGGCGGGCAATTGCCGGTTGCTGCATGCGGTGGACCCTTCGCTGGGCCAGGGCCAGCTGCAGCAGGAATGCCTCTTCGAAGGCAAAGCGTTTTCTTGCGGCGTAGCCCTGGGCGACGGTTTGCGGCCTATGGATATTTTCATAGGCCACGACCCGCACCGGAATGCGCTGGGTTTGCAGGATTGGTTCCGGAATGAATTCCTGGAATCCCGAGGGGCCGACCCCGGCCAAAACCAAGTCCATGACTTCCCTGATCTTCTTGTTGGGAAACTTTGCGGTAGCCGGATATATCGGAATCGGACGCGGATCGGCTTCCTCCGCGGTGTCAAGCAGGGAATACTCGGGATGCGTGAGTTCCATGTGGTTGCGGTAGATGGTGACCTTGCCGCTGAACATGGCGGTGGACCCCACCTGCAGATCCCTCTTGGCTTCGTAGCCGTTGAAGAAGGTCATTCGCAGGGTTGACTGCTCGGGACCGAGCGCGTCGCTGACAACCACCTCCAGCAGGAACCCCGAGCGCGAATGCATGCGGCGCTGGTTCACCGACTTCACTTCGGCGACGATCGTGACGTCCTCCCCGACCGGCAGTTCGGAAATCCTGGAGAGCTCCCCGATTTCCATGTATCTCCGGGGGAAGTGTGAGAGCAGCTGGCCTACAGTGGAATATCCAAACGCCGTTTCCACCTTGCGCGCCGAAGCGGCGCCAAGGACGGTGTCGAGTGGCGTTTCGCTGGTGAATTCCAGGCTAGCCGTCATGGGTGCATAGATCGGTCACAGATACGTTGACCGGGGAGCCGATGCCTCGGATGACGTTCAAGGCGCTCTCCGCCTCGGGCACATGCACGTGCACGCGCCAACGGTAACCGTCCTCGGTGGCATTGACCGGGCTCATGATGACGGAATCGCCAATGGTGTCCAGTTGTCCCCGCAAGGTTGCTGCGCCCAATGCATCAAGGCTGATGGTGCACATGACTTCGACACCGGTGTCAGCTGAAACGTTTTGGTGGATGTGTGGATCTTGGATGTCGTAGCCATGAAGTTTGGAGTATTCGTCGGGGTCAATGACCTGTCCCAGAAGAACGCCACGAAGTTCGTCCAGGATAATCAACATTCCCACCGCACCCGCGTCGACAATCTGGGCCTTGTGCAGTTCCCCGAGCTCGTTCTCGGTGGCCACCACGGCTGCCTTCGCGGCAATGCACAGGGTGCCGAGCATCTCAACGAGTGCTGCCTTGCTTTCGGGTTCGAATTCGCTGGCCCGGTGCGTGGCCCGGGCCGTGTCGGCAACTACCTGCATGACCGAGAGCATGGTCCCGGACACCGGGTCGCTGAGGGCCGACCAGGCCCTGACCTTGCCGCGTTCCAAGGCAGTGGCCAATATGGGTGCCGTCATACGCTCCACGCCGCACAGGGGTTCAGCCAGACCTGCCATGAAGACTGCAAGCAGGGTCCCGGAGTTTCCCCGTGCCGATTCCATCGCAGCGCGCGAGGCCATGGTGAGAAGCTCGCCGATGTTCTCGGTTTCCAGCTTGGATATCGCATCGTGGGCACTGCGGGCCGTGAGGTAAAGGTTGCTGCCGGTGTCCCCGTCAGCCACCGGGAAAATATTGATCGCGTTAAGGCGATCGCTATGGTTTCCCAGGCTCTTGACCATCCGCTCGAGCCACATTGACATCGCTTTGGAATTGGCGTGGATTTTTTGGTTCATGGTGTGAATGATCACTTGATCCTTAGAGACCGTTATCCTCTACAAATTGTCCCACCTTGTCCTGCTTCAAGGCCTCGGCGAAATCGGAAATCACGGCCATGTCGGGAACGACGATGGATTGTCCGTCCGCTGAGCGTCCGGTTCCGCTGTTGGGAAGCGTAAAGAAGGTCATGTCCCTGGAGCGGACATTGGCCATCGAGCCCCCCAATGTTGCAACCTTGACGGCGTCCAGGGTCTCATCGACGGCGACATAGGGCGCAAACTGTTTGACGGTCTCCGAGATCTTGCCCGGATCGGTCAAGGTTTCCTTGGACATCAGGGTGCTCATGACGGCCTTGACGAAAAGCTGCTGGTTGCGGACGCGCTGGTAGTCGCCGTCCTTGAATGCGTAGCGTTCCCGAACGAAGGCCAGGGCCTCTTCGCCGTTCAGTGTTTGCACGCCCTTGGGAAAGAAGTATCCGTTCGAGAGATTCTGCTTAAAGGCGATGGGATTGTTGATCTCCACCCCTCCGAGCGCGTCCGTCAGGCCTTTGAATCCCTCAAAGTCGATCGAGGCGACGTGGTCGATGCGCGTGTCCAGCAAGCCCTCGAGGGTTTGGACCGTCAGCGCGACTCCGCCATAGGCAAATGCGGCATTGATCTTTGCCTTTCCGTGCCCGGGGATGTCCAGCCAGGTGTCGCGCATGATGGAGGTGACATACACGCCTTCACGATTCGCCGGAACGTGCACCAGCATCATCGTGTCTGAACGTCCGCCGTTTGGCAGCTTGGCAAACTCGTCATCACCTTGGTTCGTGGCACGGGTGTCGCTGCCCAGAAGCAGGATGTTCACCGCGTCCTTCGCGGTCTCTGCCTTCTGCGGCCGCAACGTTTCCTCGGGAAATGCATCCGGCAACTTGGTGGTTCCGTTGTCGAAGCTGCGCGCAAGCGAGAACAGGTACCCTCCGGCCACAAGCAGCGCGATCAGGACCAGGGCTACTGCACCCAGCAATATCATCAGGCCGGTGCGCTTCTTTTTTTTCGGCTGCACGTAGCCGGTGTCCTCAAAGGACCCGTTCAGGTTTGTCATTTATGCCTCTCAAGCAAATACTCCTTTACATCCTAGTCATGTCGCGCGACCGGTAGGCTGTTTAAGTGCCCAGATTGATTTTTACCAGCCCAGATTCCTCGAACTCACAGTCTTTTTCCAGCGACGAAGCTCAACGCAGGGCGGGCGGCGTGAAATTAGCCACGACAATCGCCGCATCGCTGGCGGGTTTGTTCGTCCTCTCGGGGTGCTCCCCGATCGCAAATGTCCAGCCGGCGGATGATGCGGGCAATCCATTGTGTGCCGAAATGATGGTGGTGCTGCCCCCGGAAATCTCAGAGCAGCAGAAACGCCAGACCAATAGCCAGGCAACTGCCGTCTGGGGAGACCCGGCGCAATTGGTGCTACGCTGCGGTGTCACTCCCCCACCGCCATCCACCGATCCATGTGTCAGCGTCAATGGCGTTGACTGGCTCGCAAAGGAGGGCGAGGAATCCTGGACGTTGACCACCTACGGCCGGACCCCGGCCACGGAGTTGGTCTTCGATCCGAACGTGATTCCGTCGAGCACCATCCTGGCCACGCTGTCTTCCGCTGCATCGAAAATCCCGGCGCAGCGAACCTGCACGACGGTGACCAAGACGGTCGATGTCCCCTAGGGTCCATACCGGTTAACCAGCGAGGGGCGTTTCGCCAAGCCAATGCTTGGTGAAACGCCCCTCGGCAGTAATGAAATTGTTAGCGCAGTCCGGTCTTGCGGCCAAGTCCCAAGGCGATCAATTCGTCGATGAGGTCGGCGTACTCAAGGCCGGTCTTGGACCACATGTGCGGGTACATGCTTGACGGCGTGAACCCGGGCATGGTGTTGATCTCGTTGATGATCCACTTGCCGTCGGGGGTGTAGAAGAAGTCAACACGTGAGAGCCCTTCGGCATTGACCGCGTCGAAGGCCTCGGCCGCCAATCGGCGCACTTCGTCCGTGGCCTCGGCATCCAGCGCGGCCGGGCAGCTGAGCTGGGCCGCGGCGCCGTCCACGTACTTGGCATCAAAGTCATAGAACGTGTGGCCGGCGTCCTCGACAACGATTTCCCCGGGCATGGAGGCCCGTGGCGGCAACGAACCGCGTCCCTCCAGGACGCCGCATTCGATTTCTCGGCCAACGATCCCCTGTTCCACGATCACCTTGGGGTCGTGGATGCGTGCGGCCTCGATGGCTGCCGGCAGCGCGTCAGGAGTGTCCACGCGTGAGATGCCGACGGAGGATCCGGCACGGGCGGGCTTGACGAATAGGGGGTATTCGAGACCTTCCACCGATTTCAGGCATGCGGCCCGTTCTCGTTCCCAGTTCTTGTCAGGAATGACAACGTAGGGTCCCACTTCGAATCCGGCGGCCTCGAAGACCACCTTCATGAAGTGCTTGTCCATGCCGATGGCGCTGGCGGCGATGCCGGAACCCACGTACGGGACGTCCACCATTTCAAGCATTCCCTGCAGCGAGCCGTCCTCGCCGAAGGGGCCGTGGAGCAGCGGGAACACCAGGTCGATGTCTCCCAGGCTGCGCACGGCGTGGCTGTCGTTGGAGGCAAGCAGTTCGTGGCTGCCCGGTTCACCGGTCAGCCGCAGGACCTCGGATCCGGCGGTCACTTCGGGCTTCTGGCTGTTGGCCAGCGACCAGGCGCTGACGTCTTGGTCCACCAGGGTCCAGGCTCCCTCGCGGGTGATACCAACGGGAACGACCTCGTACTTGTCCCGGTCGATGGCGTCGAGTACCCCCGCCGCCGTAACGCAGCTGACGGGGTGCTCGGAGGAGCGGCCTCCGAAGAGCAGCATGACCCGGGGCTTGTGCGCGTTCACTTGACTCATTTGAGCTCACCTTCAGACTTTAATTGACGCCCCAACAGGCGTGCTCCCATGTTCTCCACGCTCAGCGTGCCTTCCAGAACCATGACGACAGCTTCGGTAATGGGTACTTCTACATTGTGGCGCGTGGCCAAGTCCAACACGGCCCGGCCCGACTTGATGCCCTCGGCCGTCTGTGACATGCGGTCGTTGACCTCGTCCAGGTACAGGCCCTGGCCCAGCAGGCGGCCGGCTGTGTTGTTGCGGGACAGCGAGGACGAGCAGGTGGCCACGAGGTCGCCCAGGCCGGCAAGGCCGGAAAGGGTTTCGTAGCTTCCGCCCAATGCCAGGGCAAGACGCGTGGTCTCGGCAAGTCCTCGGGTGATGATCGAGGACTTGGTGTTGTCCCCCATGCCCAGGCCGTCGCAAATGCCCACGGCCAGCGCAATGACGTTCTTCGCAATCCCGCCGATCTCGACGCCGATAACGTCCGTATTGGTGTAAGGACGGAAATAGTCCGTCGAACACAAGGAAGCGATCCAGGTGGCCGTGTCGAGATCCGTACAGGCCACCACGGATGCGGTGGGCTGCTTGCGGGCAATTTCCATGGCCAGGTTGGGTCCGGAAAGCACCGCGATGCGTTCAGGGGAAATTTCCACCTCGGCCGCAATCACTTCGCTCATGCGGGCATCGGTCTCGCGTTCAAGACCCTTCATCAAGGACATGAGCACCGCGTTCGGTTCCAGGAAATCCTTGAAGGAGTGCAACTGTTCGCGCAAGCTTTGGGCCGGCACCGCCAGGACCACCAGCTCTGCGCCTGCAAGGACCTCGGCCGTGTTCGACGACGAGGTGATGTTGGAGGGCAGGACTGTTTCGCGCAGGTAGCGGGAGTTGGTGTGGCGGGTGTTGATCTCGACCGCAACCTCTTCACGACGCGCCCAGATCATGACCTGGGTCCCGTCCTCGGCACCGGAGTCGGCCAGTACCTTGGAAAAGGTAGTGCCCCAGCTTCCCGCGCCCATGACGGCGATTTTCCTTGGAGCTGGCCTCATGATTCGTTTTCCTTCGTTTGCTTGGATGGCGAACCGTTCTCGAAATTGCGTCCCTGGGCTGCCTGGCCGTGGTCGGCCGGATCCCACAGGATCTCCGGCGCCTTCTCTCCGCGCAGGATGGCAACATCCTTGGTGATGGCGCGCATGATGCGTTCGGTGGCTTCGGTGAGAACGGTCCGCGTCAACGGGACGTCCCGCAGGTCGTCAAGGTCAACCGGGTCGCCAGCGACGACCGTCACGTGGCGGCGCGGAAATAGCTTGATTCCCTTGGCGTAGCGGGGGAACAAGTCCTGGGCCCCCCAGTGTGCCATGGGAATCACCGGTGCCCCGGTCTGCAGCGCCAACCGGGCGGCGCCGGTGTGGCCGCGCATGGGCCACAGGTCCGGATCCCTGGTCAGGGTGCCCTCGGCGTAGATGATGATGACCCCGTTTGCGTCAAGGACTTCCCGAGCCGTCTTCAATGACTGGGACGCCCCCGCCGAGGTCCTGGCGACGGGAACCTGACCGGTGCGACGCAGCAAGGTGCCGAGAACCGGTACCTTGAACAAGGATTCCTTGGCCAGGTAACGCGGGTAGCGCTTGCTGCTGTAGATCGCATGCCCGACAACCAGGGGATCGATTTCGGTCACGTGGTTGGGGCAGAGGATGAATCCGCCGCTGGGCAGCTTGTCGAAGTCCCGCCACGTTCGGCCGATCATGAGGTTCATGACTGGCCGAACGATTCCGGCCGCTATTGCAAACGCGGTTTTTGTGCCGCGAGATTCTTTCATGCAGGTCAGCCTATGCGGATCAGGCGATTTCGTTCATCTCGACGCGCGCACCCAAGTCAGTGAGCTTGTCCATGAACTTCTCGTAGCCGCGGTTGATCAGTTCGATTCCGGTGACGTGGCTTGTGCCCTCCGCGGCCAGTGCTGCGATCAGGTGGGAGAATCCGCCGCGCAGGTCCGGGATGTCAATGTCGGCACCGGTCAGCGGGGTCGGCCCGGTGATGACGGCGGAGTGCTGGAAGTTGCGCTGGCCGAAGCGGCACGGAATGGCGCCGAGGCATTCGCTGTGGAGCTGGACCTTGGCACCCATTTCCACCAGCGCGTTGGTGAAGCCGAAACGGTTTTCATACACGGTCTCGTGGATGATGGACACGCCGGTCGCCTGGGTCAGCGCGACGACCAGGGGCTGCTGCCAGTCGGTCATGAATCCGGGGTGGACGTCCGTTTCCAGGATCAGGGGCTTGAGCTCCCCGCCCGGATGGAAGAAGCGAATTCCGCCGTCGGTGACTTCAAACTCTCCACCGATCTGGCGGTAGGTGTGAAGGAATGCCGTCAGGTCGCGCTGGGCTGCGCCCTCGACGTAGATGTCTCCGTTGGTGACCAGGGCGGCGGAGGCCCAGGACGCGGATTCGTTGCGGTCGGGCAATGCCTTGTGGTTGTAGCCGTTCAGGCGCTCGACACCGATGATGCGAATGACGCGGTCGCGGCCAACCGTGATGATGGCGCCCATTTTTTGGAGCAGGGAGATGAGGTCAAGGATTTCCGGCTCAATGGCCGCGTTCTCGACTTCGGTGGTGCCCTTGGCGCGCACGGCGGTCAGCAGCACCTGCTCGGTGGCGCCAACACTCGGGTAGGGCAGGGAAATCTTGGCACCGGTCAGCCCGTGGGGTGCGCGAATGCTGGTCCCGAGGGGTCCGGCCTTGTCGATTACGGCACCGAAGTGGCGCAGCACGTCCAGGTGGAAATCAATCGGGCGGTCGCCGATCTTGCAGCCACCGAGATTCGGAATCAGGGCTTCGCCCAGGCTGTGCAGCAACGGGCCGCAAAAAAGGATGGGGATGCGCGAGTCGCCGGCGTGCGTGTCGATCTCGTTGCTCGTGGCGGTCTTGGTTCCGCTGGGGTCCATGGTCAGATCGCCGGTCGCCTCGTCCTTGCTGACGGTGACGCCGTGGATCTTCAGCAGACTGGTGACAACGGCAACGTCCTTGATCTCAGGGACGTTGCGCAAGACAGAGGGCGAATCCCCCAAAAGAGCCGCGACCATGGCCTTGGGAACCAGGTTCTTGGCACCCCTGACGGTCACTTTTCCCTTGAGTGGCACGCCACCATGAATCGTTAGGACTTTCGCCATGAACTTGAGAACCTCACCAAAATTGTTGGCCTTCGAAAACGAAGGAAAGACTTAGCAAGCATACAGCCCCCGGCATTGCCGAGGGCTGCATGGCTGATGTAACGCTGGTCGCGCCGCCACGGCTATCGCTTGAATATTTCCCGGGAATCCGGGCATGATCAGCGGCAACGGCCGACCCGTGGGCCGGCGTTAAGCGGTCAGCTAAGGCTAGGAATAGCGAGCCGGAAGCGTGGTCGGCTTGAACGCCGGACGCTGGGATTCAAAGGCCGTGATGTCTTCCTCGTGCTGGAGGGTCAGGCCAATGTCGTCCAAGCCCTCCATGAGCCGCCAGCGGGTGTAATCGTCAATCTCGAAAGGGGCAACGATGGAACCGCAGGTAACGGTGCGGGCCTCGAGGTCCACGGTGACTTCAGTTCCCGGGTGGTTCTCGATTTCCTTCCAGATCAACTCGATGTCGCTCTGGGCCACCTCGGCGGCCACTAGTCCCTGCTTGCCCGAATTGCCGCGGAAGATATCGGCAAAGCGCGAGGAAAGGACTGCCTTGAAGCCATAGTCCTTCAGCGCCCAGACGGCGTGTTCACGCGAGGAACCGGTACCGAAGTCGGGGCCCGCCACCAGGACGGAGCCCCTGGAGAACGGTTCCTGGTTCAGGATGAAGTTCTGGTCCTTGCGCCAACCTGCAAAGAGTGCATCCTCGAATCCGGTGCGGGTGATGCGCTTGAGGTAGACGGCCGGGATGATCTGGTCCGTGTCAACGTTGCTCTGTCGCAGCGGGACGCCGATTCCTGTATGCGTGGTGATTTTGTCCATGATGAATCCTTAGGCTACTTTTGCGGACGTGGAAGGGGCGCCCAGGTCGGACGGCGAGGACAGGGTCCCGCGGATCGCCGTCGCTGCGGCGACGAGCGGGGAGACCAGGTGGGTGCGTCCGCCCTTGCCCTGTCGCCCCTCGAAGTTGCGGTTCGAGGTGGACGCGCAGCGCTCACCTTCGGCGAGCTGGTCCGGGTTCATGCCCAGGCACATGGAGCACCCGGCAAAGCGCCATTCCGCACCGAATTCCTTGAAGACCTTGTCCAGTCCCTCGGCCTCGGCCTCGAGGCGGACGCGTGCCGAACCGGGGACCACGATCATGCGGATGTCGGGATCCTTTTCCTGTCCCTGGATGACGCTGGCGGCGGCGCGCAGGTCTTCCATGCGGCTATTGGTGCAGGACCCCAGGAAGACGGTGTCGACCCGGATGTCCTTCATGGGGGTTCCGGCCTTCAGATCCATGTACTCGAGCGCGCGTTCGCACGCGGCACGTGCGTTCTCGTCTTCGAAGTCCTCGGGGGCCGGCACCGTGTCCGAGAGCGATACGCCCTGTCCCGGGTTGGTGCCCCAGGTGACAAACGGCTCCAGTTCATTCGCGTCGAGGAACACCTCGGCGTCAAAGGTTGCGCCCTCGTCGGTGGCCAGCGTGTCCCATTCGGCAACGGCTGCATCCCAGTCCGCACCCTGGGGTGCGTGTGGGCGGCCGTTGATGTATTCATAGGTGATTGCATCCGGGGCAATCATGCCGGCGCGGGCGCCGGCCTCGATCGACATGTTGCAAATCGTCATGCGGGCATCCATGGACAGCGAGCGGATGGCCGAGCCGCGGTATTCCAGGACGTAGCCCTGTCCCCCGCCGGTGCCGATCTTGGCGATGACCGCCAGGATGATGTCCTTTGAGGTAACGCCCGGCTTCAGGGTTCCCTCGACATTGATCGCCATGGTCTTGAACGGCTTCAGGGACAGCGACTGGGTCGCCATGACGTGTTCGACCTCGGAGGTGCCGATGCCGAATGCCAGGGCGCCGAAGGCACCGTGGGTGGAGGTGTGGGAATCGCCGCAGACCACGGTCATGCCCGGCTGGGTCAGCCCCAGCTGGGGTCCCACCACATGGACAATGCCCTGCTCCTTGTCGCCCAGCGAGTGCAGGCGCACACCGAACTCGGCGCAGTTCTTGCGCAGGGTTTCGATCTGCGTGCGGCTGGTGAGGTCGGCAATCGGCTTGTCGATTTCCAGCGTCGGGGTGTTGTGGTCCTCGGTGGCAATCGTCAGGTCCGGTCGGCGCAGCTGGCGCCCGGTGAGGCGAAGGCCCTCGAATGCCTGCGGGGACGTCACCTCATGGATCAGGTGCAGGTCGATAAAGATCAGGTCGGGCTGGCGCGAACCACCGGTTCCCTCGCCCTTGCGCACGACGTGTGTATTCCATACTTTTTCGGCCAGCGTCTGTGCTGCCTGGTGTGCGGCCATAACCGACTCCCTCACTTGATAAAAGTCCTATATGACAACTCTTCCACTCGCGTGCACGTAATATCCAGTAAGCGGATTTGCATCTCAAATAGTGAGATAGCAATATCAAACTATGGACACTTCAAGTGGCGTTGGCGTCATCGACAAAGCGGCCCTCATCCTCAATGCCCTTGAGGCCGGGCCCACTTCCCTGGCCCAGTTGGTCTCCCTGACCAAGATCTCCCGGCCCACCGTGCACCGCCTTGCCCAGGCGCTCGTGCACCACCGACTGGTGGGCAAGGACATCCATGGGCGCTTTGTCCTGGGCGGGCGCCTGGTTGAACTCGCCTCCGCTGCGGGCGAAGACCGACTGATTGCCGCCGCCGGCCCGCTGCTGATCCAATTGCGTGATTCCACCGGCGAAAGCACCCAGGTGTTTCGCCGGCAGGGCGACTACCGTGTCTGCGTGGCTTCTGCCGAACGCCCCGTGGGATTGAGGGACACCATCCCGGTGGGGACCCAGCTCTCCATGAAGGCCGGCTCTGCCGCACAGGTCCTGCTGGCATGGGAGGACCACGAACGGCTGCTGGACGGGCTACATGGCGCACGCTTCACGCCCACCATTCTGGCTGGAGTCAGGCGGCGCGGCTGGGCCCAAAGCCTGGGCGAGCGCGAACCTGGCGTTGCTTCGGTTTCGGCTCCCGTGCGTGGTCCCTCCGGACGTGTGATTGCCGCGGTGTCGATGTCGGGGCCCATTGAACGTCTCTCCCGCCAGCCGGGCAAGGCGCACCAGGAGGTCGTCGTCCAGACCGCCAATGCCTTGAGCGAGGCCCTGCGAAAAACCGGGGACTAAACGGGAGCTGCTCTCCCTTTAACCCTCGAAGTGGTCAAACCCCTGGGCCGATTCCGGTAACTTGCCATCCAGGAGAACGCCCGAAGCAAGCCCGCCGCGAACCGGCTCCTTGACCACACCCACGGCGCGGAAGCCCTCCGGCAGTTCCAGCGCGCCAGGGAAGGTGGTCAACAGCCCATGGTCCTCCCCGCCCCCGAGAACCCATTCCATGGGATCTGTCCGCAACCTTGCCGCAGCCGAGCACAGTCGCTGCGCGTCGACTTTGAGGGTCCGGCTGTCGAAATCGATGACAACCCCGCTGGCCGTGGCCATGCGGCGTCCGTCCTTGAGCAGCCCGTCGGAAAGATCCATCATTGCCGTGGCTCCGGCGCCGGCCGCCGCGGGCCCGGCGGCCAAGGGCGGTGCGGGGCGCCGCTGGCCAACGACCAGGGCCTGTTCATCCTTGGACCACTCCAGGTGCGAAATCGGCACATCCAAAAGCGCCAGGCCTGCGGCGGCCACGCCCAGGGAACCGCACACCGCGACCACGTCCCCCGGCTTCGCCCCGCTGCGAAGGACGGGATGGTCCGTGGCAAGATTTCCGGTGACAGCCGCGGTGATCGACACCTCGCTCCCCCGCCCCAGGTCCCCCCCGCCGATGGCACAGGAGGTGGCACCAAGTTCGCGGACTGCGGCGCTGAAGCCCTCGGCCAGGTCTTCCACCCACGACACCGGTGTTGCGTGCGGCAGAGTCAGTGAAATCACCGCGGAGGTCGCAACGGCACCCATGGCGTTCACGTCCGATAGGTTCTGCGCGGCAGACTTCCAACCCACGTCAAAGCCGCTGCTTTCAAATCCGCTGGGCCAGCGCAACCTGAAGTCCTGGTTTTCCACGAGGGTGTCGACGGTGATCACGAACTTGCCGCCGGGGGCGGCAATCAAGGCGGCGTCGTCTCCGGGGCCGAGCAAGGCCGAGGCGCCTTGGAGGCGCGGCAGTATCCTGGCCAGCAGCCCGCTTTCGCCAAGATTTCCTACGGTCAAAAGATCAGCTGCGGGCACGTTGCAAAGCTCCAATGAAAAGGTTGTGTCTGGTGATTTCCGCGCCCACCGGTTCAATGACGGATCGCTCCGCCACGGCTCCGATCGAGGCATGCAGCGCACGCCGGGCCTTGCGGGCACGACCGGCGGCCCCGATGCGGGCGATTATTCCTGTGGCCAGTCCCAAGACGATTCCCAGGAGTATGCCGATGACAAGCATCAAGGTGGGGACGGGGAAACCTTCGACCTTGGGAACCTCGGGCAAGGTGAGCTGGAGGTATTGGGCTCCAAACAAGGCACCCAGCCATAGCGCTCCGGCAAGGGCAGTGACCAACGATATCCATTGGATGACGGAGACCACCGGCCACCACCAGGCCCCGGTGGTGGCGCCGATCTTGGTGTTGGCGATGGCCTGGTCCAACTCATCCGGGAGTTTCGCCCCGCCGGAGCGCGCGGCGCGGCGAATCGATCCCTGCCAGGCCTCGGGCGCACCGGCGCTTGCTTCATCGGCGTAGCGGCGAACCGCGGAATCCGCCTGGGCTATTTGTGCGGCGCCGGGGGCCGGCAGGGAGGTTCGGTTGAGCTTGGGATTGACATCCGTGCTCTTGAGATTAAGTCGGCGCAGCGGGTCGGGGCGGACCTTGGCCAGCCAACGGGTCAGCGGCCAGCCCGTCTTCTTGTGGGCGTCCAACCGGTAGGAAGTGCGCACTGCATCCACCACGGTATCCACGCCCGCGGCCGTGGCAAGCTCCCCTATCAGCGCCTTCTTCCCCGGCTCCCCAGGCAACTTGAGTTCTTCTTGCCGAGACCCCTCGGCCATCCGCCCGGCGATCGTTGCCACGTCGGCGGTCAGCCGGTTTGTGGCGGCACCGCGTTGGGTGACGACCCGGGCGATTTCCTGCCGCAATAGGTCGATGCCTTCGCCGGTCAGCGCCGAAAGGCCAAGTATTCTCGGGCTGGCCAAGCCGTCGGCGAGCAGGATGGAACGCAACGAATCCATGACGGGTTCGCGTTGGTCCTGCTTGAGCTTGTCGATCTGGTTCAGCACCACCAAGGTCACCGAGCCGTGTGTTGCCAGCGGCCTGATGAAATCATGGTGGACGGCCGCGTCGGCATACTTTTGTGGATCCAGGACCCAAATCAAGACGTCCACTTGCCCGGCCAACTTGGTGGCGATCTCACGATTTGCCGCGACCGTGGAATCGAAGTCCGGCAGGTCCAAAAGGATCAGCCCGCTGGCATCCTTCTCGGATCCAAAGAATCCCTTTTTTTCCAGGCGCAAGGGGGTGTCAAGCACGTGGCGCTCCTGCACCCCCAGCCAATCAAGCAGTGGGTCCGAGCCGGCCCGGCCCCAGATTCCTGCCAGGGGTTGGCTGGTCGTCGGCCGGGTTGCCGCGGCCCGTGCAAGGTCTTGGCCCACCACCGCATTGAAGAGGGAGGACTTTCCACTGCCGGTCGCACCGAAAAAGCCGACCACGGTGTGCTCTGCGGAGAGCGTCCTGCGAGTAGAGGCCCGTTCAAGGATCTGCCACGAGGCCTCGCTTACCGCCGGATCCATGCGGTCGGCACCCAGCTCGGTGGCTTCCTTGAGTGCATCGAGCCGAAGTTCAAGCGGACTCACGGTGGTGGTTTGTCGGCGGCGGCTCATGCACCTTGCTCCCGGGCCAGTCGGCGTATGGCAGCCGAATTCTCTTTCATGCGATTTGCGTCCTGTGCAGTGGGGATGTTTTCGAGTCGTGCGGTGAAACGCTGCTTTTCCGTCTCCAGGAGATCCGCGCAACGGGCCGCCAGGGAATCCTTCGCTTGCTTGGTCAGCCTGCGCACCGCGTCCTCGCCAAAGATTGCCTCGAGGAGCTTTTGTCCGACCACCGCTGACCCTCCCGCGATTCCGACTTCGAGCCCGGTCAAACCGGCCGTGGAGGCAAAGACAACCACCATCAGGGCCACCGCCACGCCATTGACGCCGAAGGAGACCATGCGTGCGGTCATGCGTTTGTTCGCGCCCTCGGTGCGGATGATCTCCATGAGGTCACCCTGCCAGGCACGGACCTGCTCGGCGACCCGGTCGGAGAATCCGGGAGACAGGGACCCGAGGTTGGCGGTGCCTACCAGGGCGTTTCCTGCCGGGTCGGCGCGCCAGCGCTCCTCGGTGGTTTCACTGGCCTTCGCGGCTTGGTCGACCACCACCGCATGCAGGCCGCTCTCGATGGCTTCCTCCACGTTGCCCACGGGCTTGGGCTTTCCCGTGAAGAAGGCACCAATCCTGTCCCGTAACCGGCCGATTCCGGATTCCAGTGAGCGGAAGAATTCCCCCGTGCCCACGAAGTCTTGCCAGCGTGCCAGGACCTCGCCGCGCAACAAGGTTCCGTCTTGCACGCTGGCCAGTATCCCGGCGTGCGCCAGTTCAAAGGCCTCGTCGGCGTATTGGGCCAGCCGGGCGCCACTGGTGTCCTGCTCCGCCATGGCCGAGGCAATGACGTCGCTGCGATCGGCAAGCCGGCCAAGGACTCCCGCCAGGGTTTGGCGGGCAATCGCTGCCCGCGATTCGGCGTTGGCAGCCAATGCGCCCAGCCAGGCTGTCAGCGGCGCAACTGCGCTTGCCGGCAACATGTCCATCTCATCAAGATCCACTTCCGGAACCACGAAGAGCTCGGCCGAGCCCAGCCCTTCGCGTTGAAGCATGCCGCGCAGGTCGCCGGCTATCTCTTCCTCGACTCCCGGGGGCACCCGGTCCAAGACCACGGCCACCGTGATGTTGCGTCCCGCGGCCTCGGAGAGAAGCTTCCAAGGAACCGCGTCCGCATACCGGTTCGCGGTGGTGACAAAAATCCAGAGGTCGGCTGCTGCAAGCAGCTGTCCGGCCAGGCGCCGGTTTTCATCCGAAATGGAATCCACGTCCGGCGCATCCAGGATGGCCATGCCGCGGGGAACCGCGTCGTCCTGCAACAGGATGATCGAGTCGGTCAGGGCTGCGTCCGGCGTGGCCCCGACCTGTGCCGCGGGAATCGCTTGGCTCCGGCTGACGGCCGTTCCGGTGATGCGTCGCAGGCCGGGAAGGATCCTGTCGTTCTCCAGCCATGCACGATCCAATTCGTGGTGCAGGAGGATGGGTTGGCGCGTGGTGGGTCGGATGGCTCCTGCACGGGTAACGGGGTGTCCGACAATCGCATTGACCAGAGTGGATTTCCCTGCCCCGGTTGATCCGCCCACCACGGCCAGCAACGGCGCGTCCAAGCTGCGGTAACGCGGCAGGATGTAGTCGTCGAGTTGTTCCACGGCGGTGCGGGCGTTTTCACGTGCCTGGTCGACTCCGGAGATGTCCAGCGGCAGGATGCTGCCCGAAAGATCCGTGCGGACGTCGGTGAGCAGATTGATGGCTTCCATGTCGGCCGGCACGGCCGAGAGTGGTGGCGAACCGTGGGGTTCAGAGCCATTGCTAGTAGTCACCACTACATCATGCCAAACACTTCGGCGTTTTATTCGCAAGCTGGCCCAAGTTATCGAAGACCAATCAGAAAATTCGCCTTAATGACAAAAGGCTCCAAACCGAAGCTTGGAACCATTTGTGCTGGTGACCCCAGCGGGATTCGAACCCGCGTTACCGCCGTGAGAGGGCAGCGTACTAGGCCGCTATACGATGGGGCCGCATAGCTGCAACGTTTTAGGACTGTTACCGTCCGATTCAGATGAATCGTGACCCCAGCGGGATTCGAACCCGCGTTACCGCCGTGAGAGGGCAGCGTACTAGGCCGCTATACGATGGGGCCGTATGCTTTGCGTGGAGGACTTTCGTCCCCCACGCAAACCGGTCCTCGCTTTCGCGAAGACCGTGACGCTGGGGTACCAGGACTCGAACCTAGAATGTTGGTACCAGAAACCAGTGTGTTGCCAATTACACCATACCCCACAGCGTTGATTTGCTCTCCGGCTTTCTTTTCGAAAGCTTTCGTGCGCCTCAGCACGAGAAATAACTATACCGGCGGATCTGCATAAAGTACAAATCGGGGGTTCACTAGGATCCTAGTGGGCCAAAAACCCCGTATTTCCGGCGATTATTGCGGCCAAGGAGCCGAGATTTTGCAGGATTTCGGCGGACCCGTTTTTGTGATCTGGCGCACGATCCAGGAGGATTCCCTGCAGCCCCGCGTCCTTGGCTCCCTGGACATCGTTGACGGGGTTGTCCCCCACATAGAGGGTGGACCCTGGTGTGGTGCCGAGCATCCGGCAGCCGGCATGGAACGGGCGCGGATCCGGCTTGGGTGCACCTGCCGTATCCGAACCCACAAGCATCTCGATCCGGCCAAGGCCCGACAGCTCCAACTTGTTGCGCTGGTAGCTCTCGCCATTGTTGCTGACCGCACCATAGGGAATGGACATGGCATCCAGCGCGTCGAGACAGGCATGCACGTCGGGGAACGGTGCCCACATGCTTTGCACCACCTCTTCGTAGCGTGCGCTCCATGCTCCAAGGGCCGCGGCGGGAGGGGCTTCGAACCCCACGAGGCCGTAGGCGCGCCGGATGCGCTCGACACGTTGCCCCAGGAATGTCAGCTCCCCAGCCATGTAGCGCTCGTAGGCGCCGGCAGCGTCGTCTGCGTAGTCTCGGGCCACGTGCTCTCGCACGGCGGCGGGCACGCCGCTGAAGTCTTCGGCCGTGAGCTGGTGAAAGCCCTTGATCGCAGCGGAGTTCAGGTCCACCAGGGTGTCGTCGATGTCAAAAAGAACGCCCTCAACCCGGGCCACGGAAGGTGTTCCGTGAGTTGGGTTGAGGGCGCTAGTCGCGTTGTCCACGATTCTCTATTTTTCCTGGCTACCGGGTTGCCCGGAAGGCTCGCACGCGGTTCAGCGAGGATTCCTTGCCCAGGATCACCATGGACTCAAACAATGGCGGGGAGATCCGCTTGCCGGACACGGCGGTGCGGATCGGGCCGAACGCATGGCGCGGCTTGATGCCGAGACCCTCAACCAGGGAAGACTTCAAGACGTCCTGGATCGTCTCGGCGTCCCACTGGTTCGCGGCCTCGAGCGCGGCCAGGCCGGCATCCAGGACTTCGGCGGTGTTCTCCGGCAGACCCTTCAATGCGTCTGCGGCAGGCTCGATGGCCGAGTCCTCGGTGAAGAGGAACTCGAGCATGTCCGGGGCCTCGCCCAGCAGGGTGATGCGTTCCTGGACCAGTGGTGCGGCCTCGGAAAGGATCTCGTTCTGGCGATCGGTAAGCTGCTCCCCCACCAAGCCATGGGCCTGCAGGTAAGGAACCAAGCGAGCGCGGAAGTCTTCCGGCTCAAGCATGCGCACGTGGGTGCCGTTGATGGCCTCGGCCTTCTTGATGTCGAAGCGTGCCGGATTGGAGAGCACGTCGTGGACGTCAAAGGCCTCGATGAGCTGGTCCCGGGTGAAGATGTCTTCATCTGCGCTCAGGGACCAGCCAAGCAGGGAAAGGTAGTTCAGCAGGCCCTCGGGGATGAAGCCGCGGTCCCGGTGAAGGAAGAGGCTCGATTCGGGGTCGCGCTTCGAAAGCTTCTTGTTTCCCTGACCCATCACATAAGGCAAGTGGCCAAAGAGCGGCATGTACTTCGCAACATCGATGGCAATCAATGCGCGGTACAAGGCAATCTGGCGCGGGGTCGAGGAGAGCAGGTCCTCGCCGCGCAGCACGTGGGTGATGCCCATCAGCGCGTCGTCAACCGGGTTCACCAGCGTGTAGAGCGGCTGGCCGTTGGCACGCACCACCACGAAGTCCGGAACGGATCCGGCCTTGAAGGTGATTTCCCCGCGGACCAGGTCGGTGAAGGTCAGGTCCTCATCCGGCATGCGCACGCGCAACACCGGCTCGCGACCTTCGGCACGGTAGGCGGCGATCTGCTCTTCGCTGAGGTCGCGGTCGTAGCCGTCGTAGCCCAGCTTCGGGTCCCGGCCGGCAGCCTTGTGGCGATCTTCCACTTCTTCGGGGGTGGAGAAGGATTCGTAGACATGCCCGCCGGCACGGAGCTTGGCTATGACGTCCTGATAGATGTCCCCGCGCTGGGACTGGCGGTACGGTTCGTGCGGCCCGCCGACATTGACGCCCTCATCCCACGTGATCCCCAGCCAATCCAAGGCGTCAAGCAATTGGTGGTAGCTTTCCTCGGAGTCGCGCTTGGCGTCGGTGTCTTCGATACGGAAGATCATCTTTCCGCCGGTGTGGCGTGCATAGGCCCAGTTGAACAGGGCGGTGCGAATCAGGCCTACGTGCGGTGTGCCGGTCGGAGACGGGCAGAAGCGTACGCGGACGGGGGTTTCATCGGTCACGGTGGGAATGAGGGATACATCAGTCATGATGTGACCATTCTATGTCCCCGCGCCTGGTCAACCGGCAAGCGCACTGCTCACGCACGCGGTCGGAGCTGGTTAAAGTCAGTTGGCCCCGGAAACCGGGGCCAACAAAGAAGAGAAGAAACGAGAAGTCTAGCGACGGAACGGGTTGCTCAAGGTGCCGATTCCCTCGATCTCTACTTCCACACGCTGTCCCTCGGTCACCAAGCCAACTCCCGCCGGCGTGCCGGTAAGGATCACGTCGCCGGGAAGCAAGGTGAAGGCCTGGGATGCATACGCAACCAGGTCGTTGATTCCCCAGACCATTTCGGAGGTGTTGCCGTCCTGGACGACGTTCCCATCAAGGCGGGTGGTCAGTTGGGTGTCTTCGTGGTCCAGCTCGGTCTGGATCCATGGTCCCAGCGGGCAGGATCCGTCCCAACCCTTGGCGCGTGCCCATTGTCCGTCGGTCCGCTGGGCGTCGCGCGCGGTGAGGTCATTGGCGATGGTGTAGCCGAAAATCACGTCTTGGGCTTTCTCTGCGGGGACGTCTTTGCAGATCCTTCCAATGACAACCGCAAGCTCGCCCTCGTAGGAAATTTCCTCGGAGAAGCTTGGCAGGGTGATCGGGTCGCCCGACCCGACGACGGCGGTATTGGGCTTCAGGAACATCAAGGGCTCCGCAGGCACTTCGTTGCCAAGTTCGGCTGCGTGGTCGGCGTAGGTCCGTCCGAAGCACACCACCTTGGAGCGTGGAATGATCGGGGCAAGCAACCGGACATCCTCAAGCTTGTGCTTGGCTCCGGTTGGTTTGATTCCTTGGAAGAAAGGGTCACCGGAAATGACGATGACCTCGTCATCTTCCACGACGCCGTACATGGGGTCACTGTCAACGACAAAACGAGCAATACGCATGGTTTATAGCTTAGTGGTTTCGTTGGGGCCGGTTGCGCGTTTGGGTTTCGATCCCTTGACTCCGTCTTCTTCGGATGGATCCGTGTCTGGCAGGTCCGCTGGATCCGCGTCCGGATACCCGTCTGGATTTGTCGACTGCCAGCGCCAATTATCGGCCACCATTTCCTCCAATCCGCGCTCGGCCTTCCAGCCGATTTCCTCGCGGGCTAGCGTGGGATCTGCATAGTATTCTGCAAGGTCGCCGGGACGACGATCGACGAGCTCGAAAGGAATGTCTCGTCCCGATGCGCGTTCAAAGGCATGCAGGACTTCCATGACTGAGCTGCCGTGGCCGGTGCCTATGTTCCAGGCGTGGGCTCCTGAATGGTCAATGCAGTATTCGAGTGCAGCAAGGTGCGCGGCGGCCAGGTCCACGACGTGGATGTAGTCCCGGACTCCTGTGCCGTCGGGTGTCGCGTAGTCGTTGCCGAATATGCGCAGGACCGGCCTGCGACCAACGGCAACCTGGGAAATGAAGGGCATCAGGTTATTGGGAATACCGGTTGGGTCTTCCCCGATCCGCCCTGACTCGTGTGCGCCCACGGGATTGAAGTATCTGAGGCGGGCAATATGCCATTTGTCACTCGAGCCTGCAACATCCTCGAGCATTTGCTCCACGTGCATCTTGGTCCGGCCGTACGGGTTGACGGCGTCCAGCTTCAAGTCTTCGCGGTATTTCACGACCCCGGCGTCACCGTAGACGGTCGCTGACGAACTGAACACCAGCGTGTGCACGTCGTGGGAATCCATCGCTTCAAGGAGGTTCAAGGTTCCGGTGACGTTGTTGCGGTAGTACCTCAAAGGGAAATCGACAGACTCTCCAACGGCTTTCAGCCCCGCAAAATGGATGACGGCATCGGGCTTCAGCTCGGCAAAGACGTCATCCAACTGCCTTTGGTCCAACAGATCGCCGACGTGTAGCCGTGCCTCGCGCCCGGTGATTTCAGCAACTCGATTCAAGGCCTCGGGAGAAGAATTGCTCAAGTTGTCGAAGACGTGGACCTCGTGCCCCTCTTCCAGAAGAAGCAAGACCGTGTGGGATCCAATGTAGCCGGCACCGCCGGTGACCAAAATGCGCATGTAACTCATTCTATGGAACATTGCCCTGCACACCCGACTTAAACGGCGGTGGGGGCGGGATTCTTTTCGATTCCCTCCCCCACCACGCACGCATTTCGCCTAGGCGAGTTGTTCCAGCCAACCGTGGCGGTCTTCGACGGCACCAGTCTGGATGCCCAGCAGTTCCTCTCGCAGGGCCATGGTCACTTCGCCTGTCGGCGCGTCCGGATCACCGATGTGCTCCTCGCCGTTCTTCAACACACCAATCGGTGTGATGACGGCGGCGGTTCCGCAGGCAAAGACTTCCTGGATGTCGCCGCTGGCAATGCCTTCGCGCCATTCACCCAGGGTGATGGTGCGTTCCTCAACCTCCAGGCCGCGGTCCGTGGCGAGTTGGATGATGGAAGAACGTGTGATGCCCTCAAGGATGGTTCCGGTCAGGCGCGGGGTGACGAGCTTGCCGCCCTTCATGACGAAGAAGACGTTCATCCCCCCGAGCTCTTCCACGGCCTCGTCGTTGAACGGGTCCAGGAACAGCACCTGCTTGCAGCCGTTTTGTTCGGCCTCGAGCTGGGCTACGAGGGAAGCGGCGTAGTTGCCGCCGCACTTGGCGGCGCCGGTTCCACCGCGTCCTGCGCGGGCGTAGTTGTGCGACACCCAGATACCCACCGGCTTCAGTTCGCCGCCGAAGTAGTTGCCGGCGGGAGAAGCGATTACGCGGTAGGAAACCTTCCGAGCGGCGCGAACACCCAGGAAAGCTTCTGTGGCAATCATGAAGGGACGAAGGTAGAGAGCTTCGCCGTCACCGCTTGGGACCCACTCGACGTCTGCCGTGACCAGTCGGCGCAACGACTCTACGAACGCTTCTTCGTCCAGCTGCGGAAGGGCCAAACGCTCGGCGGATCGATTCAGGCGGGCTGCGTTTGCGTGCGGACGGAACGTCCACACGCTTCCGTCCGCATGGCGGTAGGCCTTCAGGCCTTCGAAGATTTCCTGGCCGTAGTGCAGAACCGAAGCCGCAGGATCCATGGCAATGGGACCGTAGGGCTCGATGCGCGCGTTGCTCCAGGTGCCCTCCGGACCTTCTCCGTCGGCCGACCAGTCGATGACCGCGGTGTGGTCAGTGAAGAAATCCCCAAAACCTGGGTTCGCCAAAATGTTGGCGCGTTCCTGATCGCTTTTACGGTGAGTTGAGAGATCTTCAATGAATTCCATGATGCCGTCAGGCTTCCTCTTCGACAGGGTGTTGCGGTGGCAAGCCAGCAAGAGCTTGCCACCCTAAGAATTGGTTCCTAAATGAACCTAGTCACCAGCTTAAGCCAGTGCGGCAACGATTGCATCGCCGATCTCGGCCGTGGTGCGCGGATCGGTCATCTCGTCGCGCGAAGCAATGTCGCTTTCCACTGCTTCCTCAACCCGGCGGGCCGCATCGGGAAGACCGACGTGGTCCAGCAGGAGGGCTGCCGAAAGGATTGCCGCGGTCGGGTCGGCCTTTTGCTGACCGGCGATGTCCGGGGCCGAGCCGTGAACCGGTTCGAACATCGATGGCGCGGTGCGGTCCATGTTGATGTTCCCGGATGCGGCCAGGCCAATGCCGCCGGTGATGGCGCCGGCCTGGTCGGTGAGGATGTCGCCAAAGAGGTTGTCGGTGACGATGACGTCAAAGCGCGAGGGGTTGGTCGTCATGAAGATCGTTGCGGCATCGACGTGCAGGTAATCGTGTGTGACATCCGGGAATTCGGAAGCGACTGCCTCAACGGTCCGGCGCCACAGGTGGCCGGCAAACACCAGCACGTTGTGCTTGTGGACCAGCGTCACATGCTTGCGGGTACGCTCATTGGCACGGCGGAAAGCGTCGCGCACAACTCGCTCGACACCGTGGGCAGTGTTGATGGACACTTCGGTGGCAATTTCGTGCGGCGTGCCCACGCGCAAGGCGCCGCCGTTACCGACGTATGGCCCCTCAGTGCCTTCGCGAACGACGATGAAGTCGATTTCACCGGGGTTTGCCAACGGGCTAGGTACTCCTGGGTACAGCTTGGAGGGCCGCAGGTTCACGAAGTGATCCAGGCTGAAGCGCAGCTTAAGGAGCATTTCGCGCTCGATCAACCCCGACGGAATACGGGTATCCCCCGGGGCCGCACCGACAGCACCGAAGAGGATGGCGTCATGGCCACGGAGCGCAGTGAGCGTCTCCTCCGGAAGGGTCTCCCCCGTCTCCAGCCAGTGCTCGGCACCGAGCTTGTAGTCGGTCAGCACCAACTGCACGCCCGATTC
The DNA here is from genome assembly GCF_045798555.1 of Paeniglutamicibacter sp. MACA_103. NCBI lineage: Bacteria > Bacillati > Actinomycetota > Actinomycetes > Micrococcales > Micrococcaceae > Paeniglutamicibacter > Paeniglutamicibacter sp. MACA_103. The sequence goes on from NZ_JBIXLN010000024.1 coordinate 44,032, forward strand.
TTCGGTTGCCTTCTTCAAGACCTTTACGGCTTCGGCAATTACTTCAGGACCAATGCCATCACCTGGAATGACGGCAATATTCAAGGATTCGCTCATGCCTACGAGTTTATCGACTCGTATCACTATGTGAGCAACCCATCTCATATTGTGAACCGGGGCTTTGATTCCGCTTCAAATCTCATGCCTTGGCATGACGAATGCCCTGCTTCAACACCGTAGGCTAATCAAGGAAGAACCAGCCCCGTTGCCGACGCAGGAACCAATGACGCCACACCGCAGCCTAGATAAGTGGATTCGCGAGAATCCACACAAGGTCGACCTCATCCTTGGCCTCGGGATATGGCTCATATTCGGACTTCTCGCTGGAATCATGCTTGGAATTTCGGGGAACGGCTGGCAATTGGCCATCCTGGGCTCCGTGCAAACGCTTCCCTTGATTTGGCGACGCCGGCATCCTGGCCTGGCCGCCGGAATCATTGTCCTCGCCCACCTCATCCAAGTTGCAGTCACTGACGAGTTGTTGCCTTCCCAAATTGCCGTGCCTATTACGGTGTATTCGTTGGCCGCCTTTGGAAGACGCTGGCAGTCATTCGCGGGGCTCGCCGCGGGTTTCGTGGGCGCTCTTCTTGCCAGCATTCGAGTAGGGGCTTGGTCCGCAGGCAGTTCACCGGAAGGTGCGGTGCGCAATTTTATCGGGCTTGGCCTCCTGATCTTGGTGGCCTGGACCTTTGGGGATTTGGCCAGGACCCGACGGTTGGCGTTGCAGACGCTCGAGGACCGTGCCCGGAGGCTCGAAATCGAGCGGGAGCAGGAACGCGCCTTGGCCGCCGCCGACGAACGCAGCCACATTGCGCGGGAGATGCACGATATCGTTGCCCATTCACTGTCGGTGATCATCACCCAGTCCGATGGTGCGCGCTATGCAAGTGAACACGATCCGGAGATCGCCCGGGAAACCCTCGCCACGATTTCGCAGACGGGGCGAAGCTCGCTGCGCGAGATGCGCCGGCTGCTGGGCGTGCTGCGCAGCGATGAAGAGGCTTCAACCCGGCCCCTTCCCGCGCTCGTCGATGTTCCCGAATTGCTGGATGCCACGCGCATGAGTGGCTTGGCCATCAATTTCGTTCAGGAAGGCACCGCTCGGCGTGAGCTTCCAGCAGGTGCCGAGCTCACCATGTACCGGGCCATGCAGGAAGCCCTGACCAATGTCCTGAAGCATGCCGGACCCGAAGCAGTGGCCCGTGTGAGACTGCGTTGGGACAATCGGGGACTCCAGCTGCTGGTTTCGGACAACGGGCGCGGAGCCGGCGCCCTAGGCAGCTCCGATTCGGGACAGGGCCTCCGGGGAATGGGCGAGCGCGTTGCCCTCTACGAGGGTGACGTCGAGGCAGGGCCCGCACCCGGCGGAGGCTTCCGCGTTTCCGTATTCATCCCTTACACCGAGGATTAGAACTTTTGCCAAAAGAAAACCCCATCCGCGTCGCACTGGTCGACGACCAGCTCCTGGTCCGCAGCGGCTTTAGGATGCTTATCAATTCCCAGGCGGACCTCGAAGTGGTGGCGGAAGCATCCAACGGCCGCGAGGCCATCGCTTCCCCGGCATTGGCAGCGGCTGATGTCATTCTCATGGACGTTCGCATGCCTGAAATGAATGGCATCGAGACAACCGAGCACTTGCTTGCAAGACAATCCAAAGAAGCTCCCGACCCCAAGGTCATTGTCCTGACGACATTTGATCTTGACGAGTACGCGCTGGCCGCCATCCAGGCCGGCGCCAGCGGCTTCTTGCTCAAGGACGCTCCCCCCGAAGAACTCCTTGAATCCATCCGTACCGTCCACCGCGGGGATGCCGTGATAGCACCGTCCACCACCCGTCGCCTTCTTGACCATGTAGCGCCGATGCTAAGACGTTCCGCCCTTCCGGACAGCGCCCACGTCGTGTCGGTGCAGTCACTGACGAGAAGAGAGCGCGAAGTCTTTGAACTGATTGCCCTGGGCCGGTCCAATCCGGAAATTGCCGGGGAACTGTTTCTTTCCGAAGCGACGGTCAAGACGCATGTGGGGCACATCCTGGCCAAGCTCAACGCACGGGATCGAGTGCAAGCGGTCGTCATCGCTTACGAGACCGGAGTAGTTTGTCCGTGACCTCGGCAGTGGCCTGATCAGAAGATGGATGCACGCCGGTTTCGTTCACTGTGCTTAGGGCTGCATTTCCTCTCAAGTGCGATTAGCGTTCGATCAAACTCGCAGCTTGGCGCAGCTCGTCCTCGTTCGGATCCCATGAGTCGAACTCTGCAGCCCCGTCACCTATACCAAATAGCTTTTCGATCGCTGCGATGCTTCGCTCGGCGGCACGTCCGTCACCGTACGGATTTGCCGACGTTGCCATGGCCGTGTAGAGGCTCTCATCGTTGAGTATCGCTCGTGTTTCACGAACAATGTCTTCCGTGACAGTCCCCACCAGTTTCACCGTTCCGGCCACGATGCCTTCGGGCCGTTCAGTGTTCGAGCGCATGACTAATACTGGTATTCCCAAACTTGGTGCCTCTTCTTGGACGCCCCCAGAGTCCGTCAAAACTGCGGTCGACAAATTTAACAATTTCGTAAATTCCGCATAGTTCAAGGGAGCCGTGACAGTGACGTTAATCAAACCCTCGATTTCGGGAATGATCCTATCGCGCACCTCGGGGTTCAGGTGCAGCGGCAGCACGAATTCAGTTTGGGGCTCAGCTCGAGCAATTTCCGAAATGGCGCGAGCAATTCCGCTCATCTTCTCACCATGGTTTTCGCGACGATGCGTGGTCACGGTGACGATGCGCCTGCCCGAGTGTTCCAGGCGATTTAGGCGTTCGTCAGAGAATGCGACCTTACGCTCAAGTGTCATAAAAAGCGCATCGATTACTGTATTTCCGGTTACAACGATTGTACTTTCTTCAATCGCTTCTCGCAGTAGATTTCGCTTATTAAACATTGTTGGTGCCAAGTGTAGGACGGCCAACTGACTTGCGAGCTTTCGATTTGCCTCTTCTGGAAAAGGAGATAACAGGTTATAGCTTCTCAAACCAGCTTCAGCATGAATAACGGGAATTCCCCGATAGAAGGCAGCAATTGCACCTGCGACCGCGCTCGTGGTGTCGCCTTGTACAACAACCGCATCCGGCTGGCAGTCGTCAAAGACGACATCCAGCCCGTCAATGATACGAGACACCAACTTGTTGAGGGTCTGCTTACGGGCAAAGACGTTGAGGTCATAGTCGGGATTAATACCGAACAAATCGTTAACTTGATCCAGCATTTCACGATGTTGCCCCGTAACGGCTACTGCGCAATCCAATACGGATGATGTGCGGGCCGCTTCAATGATCGGGGCGAGCTTGATTGCCTCCGGCCGCGTACCAAAAATGGCCAGTAACTTCTTCTTTTTCACGAGCTTAGACATCCAATTCGCGCCACAGTCCACGCGTGTCGATGACACGCTTTGTTGCAAGTTCCCGCCGGGAGATAACCCGAAATTGGTCATGATCAACCAGCAAGACCACGAGCTCTTCACTCGCAAGTATGGATTCCAGCGATTCTAGTGAGAGGTTTGTATTACGACAAAGGTTCTCGGGCAGGCTTGTAACGAACGGCTCGACAATCCGGATTTTCAATTCTGGAAAATCGGTCGCAAGTTGCTGAACGATTTGAACTGACGGCGACTCCCGCAAATCATCAACATTTGCTTTGAAAGCCAATCCAAGTATTGCCACACTTTCAAGAGCGCCGGATTTGATCTCCCGTCCAATACGGTCAATCACGAACTGAGGTTTGGAGTCGTTGACATGTCGCGCGGCCCGGATCAGCTGCGTATTGGCAGGCGCCGACGAAACCAAGAACCATGGATCAACTGCTATGCAATGACCGCCAACACCTGGCCCGGGCTGAAGGATGTTTACTCGCGGATGCTTGTTGGCTAAATCAATCACTCCCCAGACATCCACCCCCAAATCCTCGGCGAGCATTGAAAGTTCGTTGGCGAAGGCAATATTGACATCACGGAAGGAGTTTTCAGCCAGTTTGGTGAGTTCGGCAGTCTTTGCGTCGGTCAAGTGGATAGCGCCCGAGCAAAATCCTTGGTAAATCGCTGCCGCTTTTTCAGCGTCCTCAGGCGTCAGGCCACCTACAATGCGGTCGTTCGTCCTTATCTCATCCAGCATCCGACCGGGAATAACTCGTTCTGGGCAGTGCGCGAACGACAGATCACCGTCTACTAGATCCTCGCGGAACGAATAAATGATGTCCGCCAAGGATTCTGTGGTGCCAACAGGCGATGTGCTTTCCAGAATCACGAGAGCGCCAGCTTGAATGGACTTGGCGATCTCTAGAGCGGCCGCCCGGATGTAAGTCGTATCTGGTGAATTGGCTGCATCGATAGGCGTCGGCACCGCAATGATGTAGGTCGCTGCCGGCACGAGCTGGTTGGAAACCGTCAGATTTCCTGCACTGAATGCAGCATTCAGAGCATCCTGAAGCCCGGGTTCTTCGAAAGTCGCTTCGCCGGCCTCTAATCGTTCAACCACGGACTCGTTGACGTCAACACCGTGAACTTGTGTCCCGCTTGTTGCAAGAACGATCGATGTGGGAAGCCCGATATAACCCAGCCCCACAACACAGACATCGATTACAGACATTTAGATGCTACTTTCATTTTCAATTCATATTCTCGGACCTGTGATAATACTGGTCAAAGAGGCAGAAGCCGTGCAATCTCGATTATGATTTCGACTGACCGGTCAACTGGTCATACAGATCTGAGATGTTTGCCGCATTTCGTGCCCAAGTGCGAGTGCACAGTATCTTCTCTCGTCCAGCTGACCCCATACGTTCTCTCAAGCTCGCATCATTCAATAGTAGTCGAAGCTTAAGCACGAGATCCGTCTGGTCTTCCGGTATGAAGTAGAAGCCATCTTCCCCGTCCGTCACAATTTCGCGCAAGGCTGGCAAATCCGAAACAACGACCGGAACTTCGTAGGCAAGCGCCTCGACTGGCTTTAGGGGTGTGACAACCCTGGTCACCGCCAGGTCGCGCCGCGGTACAACGAATACATCAAGTGACCGGTGATATTTGCGTGCCAAGGACTTCTCTACTCTTCCGGGGAAGATCGAACGGTCCGCTACACCCAAATCCTTGGCCAGTGACATCAAGGCATCACGCTCGGTACCGTCGCCAACGATGAGCAGCCTTAGGTTCTTGATTTCATCAGCCAGCTCCGCGAATGAACGAACCAATAGGTCAAGTCCTTCATAGCCGACAAGACTGGAGACGGTACCCACATATAGGTGGCTGTCGTTCAAACCCAGCTCACGTCGGCATTCGGACTTCTGGGGCAAACTGGAGATATATTCTTCTCCTACAGCATTTGGGCAGACAAGGATCTTAGAAGTATCGACACCAGCTTCAACGAGTTCCTGTTTCATAGCTTCACCAAGGGTGATCACAGCACTTGCAGCTTTCGCCACCTCAGCTTCGGATTCTTTGAAGTGACGGTACTTGAATGACTCTGGACTTCGTTCGGAACATGCAGACAACCATGTATCTGCGAGTTGTCCGCGAACCTCATAAATCCAAGGCAGACCAGATTCGGCGGCGACGGTACCGACGGAAATACCATTTACGAATTCGGTAGTGGTGTGAAGAATGGAAGGTGATTGGAGTCGGACTGCGTCCCGAAGCATACTAGTCTGTAGTGTGACCCGCCCTAATTGAGATGCGGGCAATCGTTTTGGCAGCAACCGGCGATATTCTATGTTGTCGACTTTACTCACGTCGCTGATAGGAAGTTGTCCCACATTCCAGGGATAACCGATCCGAGAATATGCAAGAATTTCCCACCCTGTTTCATGAATTGACGACAAGACGCTATGAGTGCGTTGTGTATAACCGCTGTTGGTGAATGGAAGTGAATTAGTTACCAGGTGCAGTGCGGCTCTTCGAGAATTTTGCTGCGTACCACCTGATTTCAATCCCGAATAAACTCCGGTCAACACTTCCATTTCCGCAGCAATTAGACGTTCCAACCGGCGGCCTTTTCCTCCAGCTCGGCGAACTTCGTAAATTGCCTGTTCATGTTCTCCCAAAAAAAATAGAGCACGGGCGCGCGCAACATGTCCACGACCCGATTCATCTGACTCGATAATTTTCAGTGACAGTTGTGGAGAGCCCTTGAGCAAGTAGATGGCGCTCAACGTTCGTAGGCGAGCATTAGATTTTGGAACTAGTTTCGAGTCCAACAAAGCTTCTAACAAGCTACTCAACTTCATGAAGCCGGCAGCCGATGACAAACGCCGCGAAACCATCAATGCAAAATGCGCTGGCTCTTCGAGGAGCCCGTTAACGGCAATGTACGCCAAAGCGCGAAGACCAGACAATTGTTGAGTTCGCATTATTTGCGCCCTTCTCGAAGATTGCTCAGGTGTTCACTAAGCAAAAGGTGATAGTCTAGGGCCAGCGATTCAAGATCATATTTGGACTTGAAGGCTTCCAAAGCTTCCCGATCGAATTTCCAGCCTTTGATTTCATTACTTAACTCTCCAAGGGTCCGTGAGATTCCTAAAACATCTCCGCCAACGCTAGTGCCAAGTCGATACTCAGAAATTAGGTCTGCGGCTTCCCCTCTCACTAGGCCGGTGATATGACATCCATAGCCCGCCAATTCGAAGAGTTTTGATGGCACGGTGTATTCGAAGCTTTCCCAATCGTCGCGCAAAGAAACTAGACAGGTGTCCGCCCAGTCGTACCACTCGAGAACGCCCTCGGACTTCACCGATGGAACAAAGATCCCACTCAGCCCAAGTTCAGTTGCCCGATTTTGCAATCTTGAGAGGGCAGATCCTCTGCCCACGATGCGTAGGTCCAGCCACTCTTGGGATACGGCAGCGATGTCGAGAACATGCTCCAACCCTTGGCTTTCACCGAGATTACCGAGGTATAGGACCCGCAATTTCGAATCGCAATTCGATTGATGCGATTTCATACGAGGCAATGACGCGAAGCTATACCCGTTCGAGACTGTGCTTACTGTTTCAATGCCATCGTCAACAAGTCGTTTTGCATGTCCGGGTGTAACTGCGACGACGAGTGAGGCTGACGATTGAATACCTCGTATCACCCAGACGCTCACCCGTTCGGCAAGCTTCCATCTGATAATTCCCGATTCTTCAAGTAGCTCAGGCCATGCATCACGCATTTCGACGACTAAGGGAACTCTCCTCAATTTCGATACGATATACCCCGCAATTAGCGTCGGCAGTGCAGGCACGGTCACCACAACAAGATCCGGGCGAAGAGCCACCAATGACTTGGGCACCATGAAAAGCACCATAGCAAAGTGCGCCAATACTTTTGTAGACCATCGGCTGGCATTCATCTTGAACGGAAAAGTCAGTAACCTGAACCGCCCAGGGCCAACTTCGACATCCAAATGACTAAACGGATGCCAAGCCCGGCGACCATAGCGATTTGGCGCCACGACATCTACGTCAACGCCTTCGTTGAGAAATGTCTCAACGAAGGCATACCAGCGGCGTTGGGGTGGCGAAACTTCGGGCCCGAAAGAATGTGTCAGCAATTGGATACGCATCGCTGCCCCACTTCCTTCTCCACCGAGTCGTTCAATGAATTTCCCTCAGTCTGTTTGAATCATGTCGAAAATTACTTCGGCGGCCTGCTCGCCGCCATCAATATCTTGAATTGCTTTGTGATGCTGGCGATTTCTGGACATGGCAATGGGCGACCCATCATAGCTGCCGTTAACGAGTTGCGTTATGCCATTTCGAATATCCGCACTGGTTGAAGCCATAATGCAGAAAGGAAGATCGCTGGCTCCCCTAGCTCTCGCGATTTGGTCATCAGTCGAAGCTAATTCATTCGGAATGATCAACGACGGAATATTCCAACGCACAATTTCATGGACGCTGTTGTAGCCAGCAGCCGACACGACGAAATCAAAAGCAGCCAAATACGGTGACAAAGGATATCGACGCAGAATTCGAACGCCGTCGACGTCAAACTTTTCTGTGCTCAATGGTGAAATCGCCAATACTGGAACTATGCGATTTTGGCCCAGCGCAGAAATGTCCGCCAGAACTTGGCTTCGTACATCAGCGATGTCGTTAATGTTTCCGGCCCCCAATTGAATTAATGCATAACGGGAACCAGCATCAAGACCAAGTGCCGACAACGACTCCTCGCGGCTATATGGCGCTCCAGTTGGAAGGTAGACAATACCATTTACCCCGGTTGAATTGCCATTGCCTTTCAACGGGCCATCTTCGTAGCCGCATCCTACGTCCCACGGAGAGATGATTCCGTCCGAGCGGGCTTCCATGCGAATCAATTGGTCGGCGCGTGCTTCCTTTTTCCACAACCCACGACGGAGCCAAATTAGTCGCGTGCCTTGGAAGCGATCCAGGGCCCCCTCAAGTCCGCGGTAGACCCACGTACCATCGAAAACGACAGCATCGAAATGGTTGCGCTTCAGCACGCTCATCATGAGTTGATAAAAGTGGTTGTTCCACAGTCGAGCTGGTTGCCCAGTTTTGGCCGCACTCTGGAAGTAGAGATACTCGAATCCTTGATCGCCAACCACGGCTGCGGAACTCGACAATGTTATGAATGACGAATGAAATTGATCCCTGCCGGCAGTGGCGATGGCTAGGCACCTAGTGATATGTCCCATTCCCGCGCCATTACTGGTTACAAATAGGACGTTAGGCGTATCGCTCGACAACTGCTTGAACGTGAAATTCTTGACGTTCCCGTCAGCCAACGCCAAATACGAAAACTTTGCGCGCAACCTGTCGATACCATATCGCAAGTTGCGCGCAAGGCCCCGAAATGAGATCAACCTCATAAATAGGCTTTCTCTTCTTTAGAATCAGACCGCATTTTCATTTTCGTTCTGTGAGTATTCTGCGATGCGTCCTAAGAGTGCCTCAACACCATAGCGCTTCGCGATGAACTTGCGAGCCTTTTCGGACTGGGCTGTGTAGATTGCTGGATTGCTCCAGTGTCGTTGGACCACTTCCGCGACCTGTCCCGGCTGCGCGTACACGGCACCCTCACCGAAAGTGGACTCCATGTATTCAGGAAGAATGACAACCTTGCCGGCAGCCATGGCTTCCGCAGCAGACATACCGAAGGATTCCGTCAACTTGTCATCATGGAAATACGCCCAGAAGTCCACATCGTCCAAGAAGTCTACGACTTCCAGCGCACCAAATTCGTGGATCTGCACGCCATCAGTGACGTCCACCCCTAGCTTTTTATGAAGTTCCTTGGCGCCACCAAGAATCTGAGTGTCAAAAGAATCAGATACGTATGCCGCGCGGAAGGCTTCCGCGGTGCTGGGCCATTTCAGGGCGTGGTCACGAGAGTGACGCCCAAGAACTGGCTTCTTGTCAAAACCAGGGTTGGGGACGCTGTCACTGGTAATTACACCAGGCCACGTACCATCAACCAGACGACTCTTCGGTACCAATGTCACTGAAAGCTTACGCGTCAGTTCTGATTCTCCGACCACATGGGTGGTGGTATCGAACAACCGATCCATGTTCTGTATGCACGCATCCAGATCAAAGACCATGCCGGTGCCGTCTTTATTTACCGGTGGATTATTGACGATTAACAACGCCTGATCAACGGTGATCTTTGAATCAGCACGATCCAAGAAGGTAACCACAGTAGGGTGTCGGACAATCATGACTTTCGCATGTGCCACATCCGCTAGGCCCAATTGCTGCACGGCACCGGTCGCCTGCATAGCGAGCAATCCCTCGCTGATCGGTGTGGATGGCTTATTCAGAGGCGATTCGAGCTGGATGAATCCAACCCGCTTACCAGCAAGGGCAACAGCTTTCATCTCTGAAAGTGTCAACGTGGTGGTGCCACCGGGGAATCGGAAGTCCGTCACGTAGACAACGTCATAGGTTCCCAGATCTGCACCTCGTTTTCCGGCTTCCATGGTTGTTGGGACAACGTACTCACGTTCTGATCCGCGCCGCAGTCCCACAGGATTTTCCTTGTGCTGCCCGTGCCACTTCGTGTAGCTGGCGAGGTACAGCAGACGCGATGGATCGACGAAACCGCGACTCATTTCACCGGCGGTCAGCGAACCCTCGCGTGTCCGTGTAAACGACATTGGGACCTCGCCGACAGACTGGACCGTCTTTCCGAAACGCGTCACAATACGGTCGCGGAACTCTGCATCGGCACCGCGATTGACCGTATCCCACGAACCAATCTCATCAAACAGTCCGCGTCGAACCATCAACGAAGAGAAATTCGGTTGTGCAAACTGCGGGTTGTTGTTGATCCGCAAGAACTTAAGTTCATCGGTCGAACGAGCATGCAAGGACATATTGCCCGGAATTTCGGGATTGCCTTGCAGGTGCTCCACCTGGATGGCGATCTTATCCGGGTGTGACCAATCGTCATCATCGTGCACAGTGATGTACTCACCCTGCGCGATCGTCAGTGCGGCGTTCCGGGCACAGTATGCGCCAAGGTTCTGCTTCTGGCGAAGCACCTTGATCTTCGGGCTCATGCCTTCCGCGTCGAGCAAGGACTGCTCATACTCTTCACCCGAGCAGTCATCCACTACGATGATTTCCAAGTTTTGCCATGACTGCTCCAAAAGAGACGTCAAAGCAGTCTTCAGCAGTTCGCCTCCGCGGAACGACGGTACAAGAACCGAAACCATCGGTCCGTCGATCTTCTTGATTGAAGCACTTCGGAGGCGATCCAAGGGTGCCAGCGAGGTGTCCTGATGGAGCTCAACTTTCGCGAAGCCCTTCGCCTGGAACAGCCCGTTGAGCTCGTCCACCCAGCGTTCAGTAATGTCACCGTCAACGTAGCCCACGGAGTTCAAGCGCAGGAGCTCCGCTTGGATCGGGAACTTGTTCTTGAGTCCGAAGCGCTTAATCGCGTCCCGCTGTTTCTTTAATTCGCCGGTCTCAGTCAGCACCTCCACGTAGACCAAACGGTCATTGCGCCCGAGAGCCTTGATCCCGAAGTAGCGTTCGATCAAGGCGAATAATCGAACCGAATCTTCCATGTCGCTTTCCAACGCTCGCTGGTTGGCAGCCAAGCGGGCCAATGTGAGCAACATTTCGACGTCCCAGTTACGAACGATCTCAAGCCTGGCTCGATCGATCATTCCAATATCAGCAACAGCCAACAGCTCACGAAGCTCGTGGTACCGGTAGGCGCCCCCAGTGGCTGCTAGCGCGATGGAGTCACGGACCCGAACGCTCTTCGAGCGCAGAGCAAATGTTTCCATGTGGGGACGAATATGCGGCATCCGCCTCGCCCATTCAAAATCTAGGCCCAGGCGTGGAGCATTCACCGAAACCTTCGGCTGCACGCCCTCAGAAGCGCCTGCTCCCGTGACGTACACGGGAGCAAAGCCTTCCAGGGATACGCTATTCACTTTGGAGTCAAGCCTTTTCAGCTGACGCCAAGTTTGCCGGCTGAAAAGTAAAACCAGCACACAGGTAGCCGCCAATGCTATACCTAGGCCCAAAACAGCTAACGCAAGGATGTCAAAAGCGCCACCGATCATGCCGACGACAATTCCAAACAAGCCAACGGCCAGAGCCATCAGCTGCCAAGGCTGAAAACCGCGAAGTTTCTTTTTCATCTGTTGTTTCAATCCTCGCTACAGACGAACAGCGTTCCCGTTGGTGGAAACACCCCGGGTATCAAAGAAGGCCTGGCTGGCTTCAGCCATCGCATCAGGGTCGTAGCCGACGTGGTTCTGCAACAGGACGACGACGTCAGCATTCTTGATTGCCTCGTCAAGGGACTCGACGCGCGTGAAAGTCTGGTCAGAGACTTGCCATTCCGCAATCTTCGGATCGTGGAAGGAAATGTCGGCACCGCGCTCCAAGAAGACCTCGGCAACCGGTATCGCCGGCGAGTGACGCTGGTCAGCGATGTTCTGCTTATAGGTAACGCCTAGCAAAAGTACCTTTGAACCATTTAGCGCTTTGGCGCTTTGGTTGAGGACTTCCTGGACGCGATCAACGACATAGCGCGGCATTGAGTTGTTGATTTCTTCCGCCAATTCAACGAATCGGAAGGGGTAGCCTAATGACTTGCGTACCGAGTAGCTGAGGTAGTTCGGGTCAATCGGGATGCAGTGTCCACCAACACCCGGCCCAGGGTAGAAAGCTTGGAAACCAAAAGGCTTGGTCTTCGCTGCGTCAATAACGTCCCAGAGGTCAATATCCATCTCGTTACAGAACTTGGACATTTCATTGACCAACGCGATGTTGATGTGCCGATAGGTGTTTTCCAGAAGCTTCGCCGTCTCGGCCTCCTTGGCGCCTTTGGCACGAACCACGGTGTCGATGAACTGACTGTAGAACGCAAATGCCCGGTCGCCAGATACTTCGGAGATCCCGCCCACGACTTTCGGCGTGTTTTTCAAGCCGTATACAAGGTTGCCTGGGTCGATCCGCTCAGGCGAAAAGGCAAGGAAAAGATCTTCGTCGAGCTTAGCCCCATTCTCCGTGAGAATCGGGAGGCAGACCTCCTCGGTGGTTCCCGGGTACGTCGTTGACTCCAGGATGACCAAGGTCTCTCCGGACAGATTGTCACGGATGGTCTTGGTCGCACCAATAACAGCACCCAGGTCAGGGCTACCAGCATCGCCCAGAGGTGTCGGCACGCAGATCACCACGACGTCGGCATCCGAAATCACGGCTGGGTCGTTGCTCGCGCGGTAACCCTTCGAGATCAAGTCGGACAATTCGGCATCGGAAATATCATCCACGTGGGAAATACCCCGGTTAAGGTTCTCCACTGTGGTCGGATTCAGTTCCAGCCCAGTAACCTGAAGTCCAGCGTGGGTTGCCCCTTGAGACAGCGGCAGACCAACATATCCTTGGCCGACAATGACGAGTTTCTGCATATTGGCTTTTCTCTCTGGTTGTGTTTCGATCTTGGCCAAGTTCTCCGAGATGGTGCCGCGGGACAGCAAGTTGCGTCAATATTGCTGCATATGGACCGTGCGCCCGCAGATTCCAATCCCAAAAAAGGACCTTACCCATCGTAACGTATCTTGATTTATTGCTTTTCGGCTTGCGGCAAGTTACTTCGGCGTAATCAGGACGCGAGCAGGAATATAAGAAATTGGCACTTCGTTTATTCTTGCTCTTCGTACCGAGGGAAAACCGGTGCCGGCGGCGGCAACAAGGTGCCGGGCACTAATGCCTTACCGTAGTTCTCGAAACTGCGGGCCACTCCCGCATTAACAGAAAGTAAATCGAGCATGGCAGGCATGGAGTGCGGTAGAACAGGTTGCAGCAGGATGGCAACCTGCCTCACCACCTCGATCGTGACGTACAGAACAGTCTCCATACGTGCCGGATCGCTCTTCTTTAGCTTCCACGGTTCCTGCTCAGCGAAGTAGGCGTTGGCGTCGCCCAGAACATTCCAGATGGCTTCCAAAGCGCGGCTGAACTCCTGGCGTGAGTATGCGCTCTGGTTGATTTCCAACAAGTTTGCCGCAGCTTCCAGGATTCTCTCGTCTGCTTCGTGCAACTCCCCGGGGGTGGGCACTAGTCCATCGCAATTCTTGGCGACCATGGACAGCGAGCGCTGGGCGAGGTTTCCGAAATTGTTTGCCAGATCGCCGTTGATCCGGGCCACGATGGTTTCGTGGTTATAGCTCCCATCGGCGCCAAAAGGTACCTCACGCAGGAAAAAGTAGCGCACCTGATCCAGCCCGTAGCGGTTAACGAAGTCGTCGGGCGAAACTGTGTTGCCCAAGGATTTCGACATCTTCACACCGTTGTTGTGCAAGAATCCGTGAATCATTACGCGCTTGGGAAGCGTCAACTTTGCCGACATCAAGAAGGCCGGCCAATAGATCGCATGGAACCGCGAAATATCCTTGCCGATGATATGCACATCGGCTGGCCAGTACTTCTGGAATGATTCGGATTCAATATCCGGGAATCCGGAACCGGTCAAGTAGTTTGTCAGTGCATCGACCCAGACGTACATGACGTGCTTGTCATTTCCTGGAACGGGAATTCCCCAGTCGAAGGTCGTCCGTGAGATCGACAGGTCTGTCAGTCCGCCCTCAACGAACCGGATAACCTCGTTGAAACGCGAACGCGGCGCACCGAAATCAGGATTATCTCTGTAGTGGTCCAATAGCTTGCCCTGGTATTTCGATAGTCGGAAGAAATAGGACTCTTCCTCGGTCCAGGTCACTTCGGTGTCCGTCTCGATCGCATAGCGGATCCCGTCGGCACGTACTTCGGTACGGTCTTCGGTGTGGAAAGCCTCGTCCCGGACCGAGTACCAGCCAGCGTACTTGTCAAGGTAGATATCGCCGTTCGCTTCCATTCGCTGCCATAGGGCATGCGCCGCAGCATGGTGGTCCACGTCAGTGGTGCGGATGAAGCGGTCGTAACTCGTACCCAGCTCGTCGTTCATCGCTTGGAAGGCATCAGAGTTCCGCTGGGCCAATTGAGCCGGGGTGACGCCTTCCTTTTCAGCAGTCTGCATCATCTTCTGACCGTGTTCGTCCGTACCGGTCATGAAGAACACGTCATATCCGTCCAAACGCTTAAAACGGGCCAAGGCGTCCGTGGCTACGACCTCGTAGGCATGCCCGATGTGCGGGGTCCCGTTCGGGTAGGAGATCGCAGTGGTGATGTAAAAAGGTATCTGGTGGGAAGTCACGATACAAATTTACCTTATGCGGTGTAGTGAATTCGGGATCCCGGGGCTCCCGTCCGTCACATCAGCTGTTCCAGGTACTTCCAGAATGACCCTCGCAGAGTCCTGCGTATCGACTGCTGGTCGGTTTTCCATTCCCCCAAGACTTGGGCGCAGTCCTTAAGTAACGTGCGGTCGATTTCCGTCGGTAACTGAGGCCTGTCTGCCATCAATTCCAAGACTTCACCCTGGGTGGTGCTGGCCAACCACGATTGGGCCACCTTGGCACCGATCTCCTCGGCCACCAAAAGTTCTTTTTGCTCGTAGGCGGTATGTCCTTGATACCCCGAACGTTCTACGGTGCTCGAGTAGACCACCTCGGAATGCCCCTCCGCGTGGTCCAACCTCGATGGCTGGAGTTTCTGGGCCATAACCGCCGGGGTCGGCATGACCAGCTTTGCAACTGGGGTAGGACGTTTCGCAGTGCCCGCGCTGGCTATCGCAGCAGACTGTTCCGCATGGTCGCGATCCCATTCGAGCACTCTGGTGAAGGAACTATCCAGCAGATGGTCAGGTAGCGTCTCGATCGCGTCGGCAGTCAGCGCCAAGTTTTCAGCCACCGAGGCAACGCCGAGCCGACTCCCCTCCCGGCTGATCCCTAGCAAGATCACTTTCATGCCCAAGTCCTGGGCCTCCTCGACCGCCTCCGTCAGATCATCATCCCCGGAAATCAGGTAGGCCACGGATGCAGCACCGTTGCGGGCCACCCCAACCAAATCTAGGGCCAAGCGGAGATCCACGCCTTTTTGCTCTCCGTTATAGGAGATACGGCCCAAACGAACCTTGACGCCCGGGATCAAACCAATGCGCTTGTGCTGTTCGGCAAATAGTCCGTCCTTGGATGCGTCATACCAATAGACGCGCAAGTTGTTCAGCCCGGTGTTCTTCTTGACTGTCTGGACTATTCCCCTGATCAGCGACTCATAATGCGTAGTGAATGCGGACCGCAGTGTTGTGCCGGCAGCCCGGTGTCCACCTAATGATAGTAAAAACCCTGCGTCGACAAATATCGCTGTTTGATTCATCATATGGCGATCATACCGATGGCACCGTCTTCGACTCAGGACGCCGTTCCGCCGTATATGCCTGAGAAGGTCGAGACATGAATGGGTGGTCGTAGCGGTGAGGTCGGCCCCACTCGCAAAGCGATTCGTATCCGCCGAAAGCGCTGTGCTTACTCGCTTTATCGAACAACTGCCGAATCCCAGCAGATAGCAGGAGAAGTGGTGCTGGACTTGATGATCGAGAGATTCTCGCATCGTGCAAAGTAGCACTGCTGCGATCTCCATAGTGTCGGTTCGAAGCGGTAGAGCAAAAAGGTCTTGCCTCACTAACCTAGAAGCTTCAGCCGTGAACGCGAACGGCAAGCACTATTAGACCGGCGAATAGGGCATCCGCGTCAGACCTGCGCTATTCCTGAGGCTTTAGACCAGTGCCTTCTGAGATTGAGCGGATGCGCCTCGGCACGACCCTGCGGTGCGCTCACCCATCCAATACGCCAATTCATGTGAAGTGAAACTGAAACTCCACGGCAATCCAACCTTCCGGGTGTCGCCATAAGGCTCTAAGAGCAGCCCCTTGCTTCACCTAGCAGCGGGTTTGTTGTAACCATTGTCCCAGCCATACCACGACAAACGCGCGCCTAGTACGGTCTTATTCGGCAGCAAGGGATAGCCGTTCCAACATCTTGATATAAGACGCATCCACATAGTGAAATGGCGCGGGACCCCACCTGTGCCCTTGAGTTCGAGAAATTGCATCAGCGTGGTGGGCGGCTACAACATTGATGCCCTTCCGCCACGCGAGATCAAGGTATCTTTCAGATTTCCTATTGAACGATTCGGCCTTTGCACTTTGGCCGTTGTGATCGCTCCCAAATTCATCCTCGATCGCCCATGGGGTCGCATTAAGGAAAGTCTTGTTCTGCAATTCGAGCCTGGCCAAGACCTTAAGGAACTCATCTAGGCTTCTTTCCCACAATGCGTAATGATCGTCTTCACCAAAACGGAACTGCCTACCAAATGGACCTGAGTGAAGGCCTTGGGCAACATGGTCGCGAGATTGCGTAACCATGCCACCACTTGTCACTGGTCGAACCCCAAGTCGCTCGTCACACAGGTCCCAGAAGATCATTTCGGGCTCCGCTCTACTTATAGCAAAGCGGAGATTCCCTTCAATATCTCCTTGCGTCATTGTCCGCTGAAAATTCGATCGAATGGACGATAGGTCAAATTCGCCCAAATTTGCGGGGCGAAAGGCCGAAATCAACGACTGACGTGCGACGTACCCGGCCAGTTCGAAGCCAAAATCATTGAACCAAGGTTCCGAGTCCCTCGTCACACAACTGCCGTAGATAAATACTCGTTTCATGACACCTGACTCTAGTTGAACATCGCTTTGTGACGGAAATTTATTGCCATAAAGTCGAGCATGGCGCGAGAGTGCCCCGCCATTCGCATCCCCCAGGCATTCTCAACATCGAGCTGAAATTTCGTGGCCAGCATTCCCTTCCTCCGATGAGTTGGCTCAACAGCAGGAAATCTTTTACTTATCGGCGTTGCCCTGCATGCACTCAGAATCAGGTTGAATGGCCGTATCTGAAAACGGAAGTCACGAAAGTGGTAGCGCTATTACACGGACCGGGAACCGGCCCCTGGCCGTTGCTTGGTTCGAGCAAACCATCGATGAGACCATCCCTCGCCGTTGCGCCTGGAGCTCGGTCCTAGGCTGGCAGTTCGCGTGTTCTCCCCTCGTCGAAGTGATGGGTTCCGGAGGGAATTATGTTGCATTGACTCTCGGCGCGTTGGCGATCGAACCTGCCGCGTCATGATCACAGACCTTCAGGACGGCGCGACCCGAACCGGATGGCGACGGACCCTTCTTTGGCCGGCGCCGGCCAGGACGCGAACTGGGCGCTGTCGGTGTTGCGGCGGCGGTTCAAATCATGTTGACACTTTCGAGGCCTGGCGGGACCGCGTCCGTGGGCATCAGGCTGCCGAATTGCGTCTGATGGTACCGGTCTTCCGGCGACCTGGAGTGTAATGTCGCTGCATGGACACGGAATCGCACCACTTCGTGGACAAGCAGTCTCATGTCTTCCAACAGGTCGGTACGGAAGTACCTTCCGGCGCTATTTAGCAATCAGGCCGAGCGGATTCCAGCGGTCAAAGTCCGTCTCCATGGGCTCGACCCGTTGCTGGCAGAGTTCCTGAACCGAAGCCACCCAAATGGCACGAAGGGCCCTGAGCTCGACTCTTTGACGCTCAAAGCGCGGCGTTGGTGCCGCCGCGGCAGCCTCGAACCTGTGTCCGTATCCGAATTCGCGAAATGGGGATAGCACTTAAGTGGACTGTCGATTTCCGATACGCGGATCCAACAGACTCAGCTGATGTCTCGAGTCGTCGAATGTCAGCAATGTCCTGACACAGAAATTCCACCGATGGCTCGAGACATCGCCCTTCCGCTTCCAAAGTTCAATGGAGCAAACGGGCGCCGATACATTGGATATTCACTGATCAGCAACCGTTCGGCGCCAGCTGGGGAAGGTACGCTAACGGTTTGCCCGCCAATATTCCATGGCTTCTTGGAAATGAAAGTCGAACTCAGCCGGAGTGATCTTGCCATGTCCAGCTACTGCACCCTCATAAAGGACAAACTTGCATCGCTGGTTCGGTGAGACACCATCGCGCGACTTCAGACCGAATGCCTCCTTGAAGGGCCCATAGTGATTCTCAACGTGAGACGTGTCCGCCACGCTCTGCGCGTAATACACATAGTTAGTCGGTGCATGTTCCTTATAGTGATCAACCATGTTAAACCGAGCAGGGAAAGCATCGATTAACTTACTGCGATCCCAGTTCGGCCAAACCTTTTCGAAATATGTGTCCACCACATGAGGGATATATCGACCGATGTTTGTCTGGGGCTCTTGAATGAATGCCAGAGATCCCGGGACCATTGCCGACATACGAAGCGCAGCAAATCCGCCACCCGAGCCGCCAACGAATGACAAATGTTTCGCACCGGTCTTACCGATGGCCTTTCGGATCGCTTTCATAATTGCGTTCGCGGGATCCCAACCCGGTCCTCCGAGGAACCAGGACAGTAGCATTTCACGATCTGTGTCGACCATGATCGTAGGGTCAGCAAATGCCATGAATGAATCCGCACGGGAACGCATAGAATGAACTCGTTCGAATCGCGGGTAAAAGTTCTTCTCCGCGAGGTTCGCCCCGTGGAATGCGATTAACAGCTCGTCGCTCCTAGACAGCTTCGAATAGAAGTCCAATGTCAGCCCGTTTCCAATTGGTACGGTGTGTAGAGCCGTCGGCTGGCCATGAAACTTCAGGGTGTTCAGACTAGTTTGGTGAACGAGCGGCACCTTATAGAAATCGTTGAACGATTCCAGGAGCCCGGTGCGTGGATTGACCGGCATGAGCGATTCGGGTCTTTCTCTCGATAGCGTATGTCGTTAAAAATGCCCGAGACTCTGGGCTGAACCCAATACTCTCCAGCAATAGGGACGAACCCATGGAATCTTACCGCACACCGGCGGACCCTCGCAGTCCATGGAAGGTAAGAATGAGTGAGGTAGCACCCTCACTCATATCCGCTCCCGTAACTGAAATCGTTGCTCTCGCAGCAAGTCATCTATGAGCATTACTTCTGCGGCCCTTGGAGTGCGACCCGCTACCGGTTGTGTCGGATAATGGCAGCCGCTGGACGAAGTCGTCGGACACCGAAGTAAATCGAACCCGAGAGGCTGCTGCCGGCTCATAAGGCCGCAGAAACCGAAATAGGCAAATCACACATGTGATTGCCTTCGTTGTTGAATGCTGAATAGCGCCAGAGGGTACTCCGGTTCCTGCCTGATGGTCGCCAGAACACCGGTACCATCCGACTCCATTTAGCAGTTGAACGTTCCAAGTACGCGCTAACCGTGAGTTCGGCCACGAAAAACCCCGTCCGTACATAAACGTTAGAGGAGTAGCCCGACACAGAAGTCGTCCAATATCCACTAATTATGTGACCGACGGGGCCATCGTTTGTGCATCCCATGATCCCGAATTTTGGGCGCCGAGTATCTGAACGGTCCTACCCGACGACCCGGGATCGGAAATTGCGCATGCAAAAATGAGCATCAGGCGCAATCGAGATTCAGAACTTCTCCAACACTCCGAGACGGCTTACGCCGCTATCGACTATGCGTAAATTGTCGATATTCCCTTGCCATGAATTCAGGATATTTTTCTCAGTCTCACGGTGAGTGTCATCGAGAACAATAAATGCCTCAGGGGCAAGCAAATCGCTAAGGACGGGCACCGCAGGATACCGAGCTTCGGGCCCCGTTGACTCAGGGGGACCATCGATAAGCAAGAAATCAACCCCTGCTATACCACTAAAAGCAGTCTTGCTATACCAGTCGTATTCGCGTCCGTCGACGTCAATCTTTTCGAGCGGAGCGTGCCGGCATTCTACGACGTCTTCTAGCCCGTGGCGGATTACCGCAGCTCGCGTAGAATCGAGGTAACTCTCTAGGTGGTCGATTGATATAATCTTTGTACCAAATTGGCGGCAAATATGTCCCATCCAAATTGTTGACGTCCCCCCACCGAGCTCGAGGATGGTCTTCGGCTTTCGCACTTCCAAGAGATTTACGAGATGCAATAATGCTTGCGCGTCCATCGCGAACCCACCAGTTGGCGGTAGTAGCTTCTCAACCTCTTTGAGGCGCGGAAGCAGTTGCATCAAAACCTCTGTTTGCTTCGTGCTTTCACGAACAGTGTCAGTCACATGCCTGGCCATTCGATTACGAACTTGAGCCATCGAGGTCTTAACCGAATTGTCGACAATGCGTTCAAGTTCCACCGGACCTATCTCCAGCGCTTTAATATTCTCTTTGATTTCCACATTTTCGGATCGAGAAATATTCGTCAACCGTCTTAGACCCATTGAAATTCTTTCCAGAGGCCCTTCGGCTTCAGATATTTCCCGAAGGGACCGCTCGGAAACCTCAAAGTATTTTCGACAGATCTCACCAATATCTGTGATTTTATCAGTCAAGCGAGAATTGAATTCTTTTTGGTTTTCAAGGTGTCTCGACGAATCTACACGAAGTTCTTCGTACTTGGATTGAAGATTTCCGGCTCCATCGTTGAAAGCAATCTCCAACGAATCAGCGCGTCGCTTAAGCTGCTCGAAGTTGCGATCCCTAGTATTTGACTCGTCAGACAAACTCACGACCGCGGCATGTATATTCGATGTTTGTTTATTTATCGCTCCAATTACTTTCTCTATTGACTGTTGCGAACGCTGAACCTCCTTGCCTTGGATTTCCAACGATTCTATAATACGAATGAGCTTTATTGACTTCGCGTTCGTAGCACGAGAATCACTAATTACAACCACCATCATGGATGTAGTTATCACCAACAGAGCCGCCGTGAGCACAATACTCAGACCCCACTGTGCAAGTAATGCGCTAACCGACGCAGCACAAACTAGGATGATAAGAGTTATGCACAATGCGAAGTATTTGTTGCTAATTTTGCTCGAGGCCATCACTTTCCCTCCTTTAAGTTTTAATTAAAATTATATATTCATGTTCGGATCATAGACATATCACGGGGCGCGCCTCTCCTGGTTTGAGGCGCGCCCTACAATTATTCTCTATATGCGCAACTTCAAGTTATGAATATTGAGTTCACATAACTGGTTGAGCCCTACTCAGACAGATTAATTTCTCGCGCGACAGTCGCGCCAATGGCGGCACGAACAATGTCCAGCACGCCGGCCGGCAAAGCCGAGTCGATGGCCAGCACGGCCACCGCTTCGCCGCGCTCTTCCTTGCGGGCCACCTGCATGCCGGCAATGTTCACGCCCTGCTCACCCAGGACATTGCCCAGGGTGCCGATGACGCCCGGGCGGTCGGCATAACGCAAGACGATCATGTGGTCGGTGATCGGGATTTCGATTTCGTAGCCGTTGATGCCAACCAGCTTTTCGATCTGCTTCGGTCCGGTCAGGGTACCGGCAACCGAAAGCTGCGTGCCTTCGGTGGAGGCTCCCTTGACGGTGAGCAGGTTGCGGTATTCCGGCGAATCCGGGGTGGTGACCAAACGAGTGGCCACACCGCGCTGTTCGGCCAGCACCGGGGCGTTGACGTAGGAAACCTGGTCGGAGACGACGTCCATGAATGCACCCTTGAGGGCCGAAAGCTCCAGGGCCTTCACGTCCAGGGAAGCGATCTCGCCGGCGACCACAACGTCGATGCTGGTCAACGAGCCAACGGTCAATGCGTTGAAGATGCGGCCCAGCTTCTCCATCAGCGGGATGCCGGGACGGACGTTTTCATCAATGATGCCTCCGGCAACGTTGACAGCGTCCGGAACCAGTTCGCCGGCCAGAGCAAGGCGAACGGACTTCGCCACGGACACACCGGCCTTTTCCTGGGCCTCGTCGGTCGAGGCACCCAGGTGCGGGGTGACGGTCACGTTCTCGAATTCAAAGAACGGAAGGTCCGTGCTCGGTTCCTTCACGAACACGTCGATGCCGGCTCCGGCAATTTCCTCGTTCTTCAGGGCCGTGTACAGGTCGTCCTGGTCCACCAGTCCGCCGCGGGCCACGTTGATGACATACGCGGTGTTCTTCATCTTGGCAAAGGCATCCTTGCCAAGCATCCCAACGGTCTCCGGGGTCTTGGGCATGTGGATGGTCACGAAGTCGGACTGGGCCAAGAGCTCATCCAGTTCCACCAGGGTGACGCCAAGCTGCTGGGCGCGGGCCGGGGTGATGTACGGGTCGTAAGCCAGGATCTCCATGCCGAAGCCCTGCAGGCGTGCCGCCACCAGCGCACCGATGCGGCCCAGGCCAATGATGCCGGCCTTCTTCTCGAAGAGCTCCACCCCGGTGTAGGAGCTGCGCTTCCAGGCGCCGCCCTTCAGCGAGGCGTTGGCTGCCGGGATGCGGCGGGCCAGGGACACGATGTGGCCCACTGTCAGTTCGGCAGCCGAGATGATGTTGGAGGTCGGGGCGTTCACGACCATGACACCGGCCTGGGTTGCGGCCTTGATGTCCACGTTGTCCAGGCCAACACCCGCGCGGGCAATGATCTTCAGGTTCTTGGCCGCGGCAATGGCCTCTGCGTCCACCTGCGTGGCGGAGCGCACGAGGATGGCATCGACGTCAGAAATGGCAGCCAACAGCTGGGCGCGGTCCGCACCGTCAGTCTGGCGAATCTCGAAATCGGGACCCAGGGCCGCAATGGTTGCGGGCGAGAGTTCTTCGGCCAAAAGGACGACTGGCTTGTTTACAGACACGGGGGTGGCACCTTTGCTATTTCAGTGGGCTGGATGCATGGTCCGGTGATCGACCGAACCAGAAAGGCCAGAATATCGCCCGCCCCTTCATATGCCCGGTTCCACGGCGCGATGTTACGGGCCCTCATGTTGAAACTGTGAGCATCTTCACAGGTGTTTGGTTCCACGGGAGATTCATGGCCTCCGGCATGCGGGCCACCGCTTGCCTCCCTGCGGACCTACCTCTCGAGCTCCAAACCGGCGTCCTGCTCGATATCGATCCAACGAACCAAGGCCGTCAAATTGCCGACGCCGTCATGATGCCACCCCGCGGCCGGCTCGGGCATACGCCCCACCCCGCAGATCCTGTCCACCCCGCACCCCGCCAAGTCCTGGGACCACGTTTCAAGGGTTTCCGGTGAGCAGGCAACACCCACCGTCTGCAGAACCCGGCGCAGCGGTGCCACCAGGCGCACCACGTCATCGATGCCGTCAACGGGATGGATCCGGAGGAAACGGTTCAACGGGGAGGGAACGAGGACCTCGGCTTCCGGGTCGTAGACTACCGTCCAGTTGTTGCCGGCCGGGGCGGTGAAGTACAAAAGGCCGTCATCCGTGTACGAGCGGAACTCCTGGGTCGAGCGCGCCCTGTCCAGTGCCACATGCTCTTCCAAACCGAGCCTGGCGCGGGGCTCCGCCACGTCGAATAGCTGCATCTGCTCGGCGACCGAAGCGGCAAATTGCTCCGGGCCCACCTCACCGCCGCGCTGGACAAAGACCGCATGCGGGGAAAGGCATCCCTGTTGATCGTACTGGGAGGCATCATAGGCAACCTTCACTGCCGTCTTCCCGAATTCCTCCTTGGTCAAGGCCTCGATACCCACCACGGCAAAACTCACCTTGTGCCCATGGGCTACAAGCCGGACGCCCGGCGGCACGCGGGCGGACACCGCGGCAATGGCAGCATCGCCGCCGGTCACCACCACGGCATCGGACTTGGCAAAGGCCGCCCGCTCGATCTCGTCGTTTCCGCCGGCCCAATGGACCATGGCCAGGCAGGTGGCCAAATCGGGGTCTTCCTCGGCAATGCTGTGGGCCAGGAACACCGCGAAGAGCGGTTCGCCCGAGGCGGACTTGCCCAGCGTTGCCGACTTCACCAACAGCGCACACACCAGGTTCCACGCGGCCAGGCCGGGGACATTGCCGGCATGTATCTGTGTGGTCAATCGCGGGCCGACGGCCCGTGACCGGCCGCCGGCCCGGTTGGGCTTGAAACCATCCAGGACCAGTGGGTTCTCCAGGTCCTGGGTGAGGAAACTCAATAGGCGATCCCTCCGAAAGGTCTGCAGGTAACGCGCCAGGCCACGGCGCACCATGGCCGGTGCATAGCCCGTCACCGCCGGAAGCACCGCCTCGGCCCTCACCCGCCAGTGGTAGTCCGGATCGGCCCAGCGGGCAAAGACCCGACCAAGCACGTCCACCACGTCCATTACCGGGCGGTTCGCAAGGTGTGCCTCCTGGGCTGCCAGCAAGCGCTGCGCCAATAGGTCCACCAGGCCGGACGTCATCTCCGGGGTTCGCACCACGATGGAGCCGGCGACCGTCTCTTTCCAGGTGAGGTCCCTCAGTTCACTGGCCTCCAGCTGCGGGAGGAAGAAGCCGTCAATGGCTTCGGGAACAATGGCGGCCGGCCCCTTGGCGGATGCGCCCGGATGTGTCTGCTCCATGATTTCTCAGCCCCTGTTCGCGCTGAGCATCTCATCCAGGGCCATGGAGCATCCACGCGCCTCGGCGGCCTCGGCGCGGCCGACCAGGACAAAGTCCGGTTGGATGGCTTCTCCCCCGGGTGCCGGCGGCACCAGGTATCCAATGTCCTCGGCAAGCACCGCCAAGCACGATCCCCTGTTGGCCAGGTCGTAGTGCACGATCAGCCCGTGTTGGCCCGGCTCGACGTCTTCCCCCGTGGAGGGATCGATGACCCGGATCCGGCTCCACGCCGGGACCGCCTTGCGCCTGACTGAGGGTTGCCGGCCCAGCCATGCCTCGCGCAGCGTCGAATCGTAGTACTGGGTGCTGATTTCGGTCATCCCGTAATAGTTCACGCACCATGTATCGGCAATGCCGAGCCGCTGGCCAAAGTTGAGCCGCAATTCATCGGCCCCGACCTCGCGGGAGCGTCCCTTGTATCCCCCGGTGTCCAGCAGCCTGCTGCCCGCCGGCAGGGAAAAGGCCAGCCCCTCGCGTTCTAGCGCGTCCAGCAGGTGCACGTAGGCAAAGGAGGTGCCCAGCAACGCGACGGGTTCCCCGGCGGCCTCCGCATCGCGCAGCACCGTGGCGAGGCGGCTCCAGTCGAGCTCGTCACCCGCCATGAAGTAGTCGCTGCCCGGGGCGCCAAAGGCATCAACCAGCTCTCCCAGGAAATGGGCCAGGGATGAATTTGGCTGCTCGTCAGGGCGCGCGTTGAGCACCAGCAGCCGCATGGTCCGCTTATCGGGCAGGAAGTAGTGGGCGAATGCCTCGCGGGCAGAGGCATCGTAAAGGTACAGGTGCGGGTGGTGGTTCCGGCCGCGGGTGGTGGGATCGGTGCTCCCGCTGGTCATGAAGACGGCGGCAGCATCTTCCACCGGATCACAGGCCAAGGTGAGTTCCTTGAACGCGGTCAAGGGCACCGGCGGAATGTCCTGCCATCGGGACAGGGAACCGGGATGCACCCCGCGCGCCCGACAGAAACGTTGGTAAGGGATGTTGCGTTCGTATTGGTAGGCGAAAAGTCCCAGGGCCAGGACGTTGAACTCGGAATCGTCCTCGGGGCTCCCCGCACTGCTGTCCGTGGCAGGCCCCGGCCCGCGTTCGATATAGGCCTGGATGCGCAGATCCAGGTCGTCACGCTGGGCTTCGGACGTGTTGGATCCTTGGGTGTTCATCGGGCGTTCTCCCCTTCCGTGCTTGTCTCGCGCATGGCGTCGGATTCCGCTCGCGGGCCCGCTGGGCCGTCCAGGCTTCTCGTCTGCGATCCCAACTCCGAGAGGTCGGTGCTGCGCCCCGCCGCGGCGGACACCACAAGGGTCACGGCGGCGGAGGCGACCGAGGCCGCGAGGAACGGGGCCAAGGACAGTCCCTGGGCAAAGGTGGCAATGGCCAGGGCGGCCGGCAGGCTGCCGCCGGCGAACCAGCCATAGCCCAGCGCCGCCACCAGTCCCGCGATGGAGCCGCCGATCGCGGCGTTGGAGGTCGAACGGCGCCACAGGCCCAACAGGATCGGAATGATCGTCGCGGCGCACAGCAGGTCGGCGATCAGGAACAGGCGCAGCACCGAGAAGCCCTGGAAGGCCACGAGGGCCGGGATCGCGGTGAACACAATCGTGGCTATCCGCGCCCCGGACAGGCGGAGCCTTGGTACGTGTGTCACGGCCATGGCAGCCAGCCCGTTTTGCAGGGTGTCCACCGTGGAGGCCACGAGCGCCAGGGTCAGAACGAGAACGGCCGCCAGGACCCAAACCGGCTGCAATTCCAGCAGGGCAAAGAACGGCACCGCCGGGGTGCCCAGGGCAACCCCGTAGGCGGCAGCGAGCAGTCCGACCAGGCCGGCAGCGAAGACCACGGGGAACCGGGTGACGGCACCGATGAGGGCGCCGCGGCCCAGGGCGCGGGCGTCGCGGGCCGCCCAGACCCGCTGCCAGTACCCGTTGTGGAAGAGCGTGGTGCCGGTGACAGCCACGACCAGGGTCAGCGCTGCCTCGATGCCGTGCAGGTCCACGGCGAATAATGCCGGGTCCAGAGGTCCCGTATTGCGGGAGAGCCCGCCGAAGAGGACGGCTCCAACGACCACCAGCAGCCCAAAGAGCATCCAGGATTGCCAGCGATCGGTGTGGATCGAGGCCCGCAGCCCGCCGTATGCGGTGTAGAGCGCAGTGATCAGGGCAACGGCAATGATCCCCAGCCGCGGATCCAAGTCGGACATGCGCCCAAGCACCGCACCGATGGCGGTCAGCTCGGCCGAGAGGGCAATGAGCATGTACATCATGGAAATCGCAAGTGCGTAGATGTGCATGGTAGTTCCGTAGCGCAGGCGCACAAACTCCACGAGGTTGTGCCCGTCCGGGATCAGCTTACGCAGGCGCTTTCCCACCAGCACCAGGCCAATCAGCGGCACGGTGACCGCGACGGCGTAACCGACCACGCCGGCAATGCCTGTGGTGGCCCCGACCTCCGGTGCGGCGAAAAGGATCCACGCACCTACTCCCGAGGCAAAGAAGGACAATCCCAAGCCCAGTCCGTTTTGGCTGTTGCGGGCCACGGCGAATTCCTCGAGGCTCCGATCCCGCCCGATTCCCAGGCCAACCCAGGCAAACACCGCCAACACAATGATCAAAATCGCCAAGGATATGGAAAAACCAAGCATCAACATTCATCCCTTCGCCGGCATTACCCGGACAGGTTCATGCGGTCGGCGACACCGTTAGTCGCCCTCTCAGCCTGGTTCTTCCCAAGCTCCCGCGTTGTGGGATCGACTCTAGCCACACCGTGGCCCGGATCCCAATCCCGAGCAGTCTGGAACCGTGAATATGAAGCTGCGAACTCCGGGCTTTCTCTGCCGGCGGATCGGCGGGAAAGGATTTCCAAAGATCGATTCTGGTCGGCCCCGTTGGCCCGATTCACCCTTCCGGGTCGTGCAATGCTGGAATATATGTGCCTTTTGACCTGGCGAAAACTCGTGGTAACCGTGGCAATGTTCCGTCCCCCTTGGGCCTGCTGGCGGGCTGCGCCGCCAAGCCACGCTCGCCGCACTTTGCGTCTCCCACGGCGCCAGCGTCCGCCGTTGCACCCGTTGTCCAGGACAAGGTCTGTTCCACCTGGTTGGACCTTCTTTTGGTCCCCGGGGTTAGGACTTCCTCGCGGTCCAATGAGGAACGCCATATCTATGCGCAATGGCGGAAACTGTCCCGGTTGAGTCCAACACCCTGGCTCCGGCCCGGTTGAACATCCGCCGGCAGCTCACCCCTGTGTCCTCACAAACGTTCGGCATCCGACTCATCAGATCCACCTTCTATGGCGCCAACGGAACCATGTCCGAAAGAACCATGAGGTTTGACGCCCGCTTGCCAGCCAGCTCCTGAGGATTGTTCCTAGGCTCCGCGGACTGCGACTTCTCCCGCCTTGGCGTGCTCCGCCCCGAACACCAAGTAGCGGTTGGCGATCTTCTCGGTAAAGAACCGGTCGTGGCTAACCACCACGACAGCGCCGGGGAAGTGCAGAAGCGCGCGCTCCATCACCTGGGTACTGGCCATGTCCAAGTGGTTTGTGGGCTCATCCAAGATCAGCACCGAAGCACCCGAAAGCAGGCACATGGCCATGGCCACGCGCGCACGCTGGCCACCTGAAAGGTTGCCGATGCGGTTCTTCAAGTCGGCCTCGGAGAACTGGAACATGGCCAGGAACCGGTTCACCGACTTCTTCGTCGCGCTGAAGGCCAAGGAATTCGGCATCGCGTTGACCGCATGGGTCACGGTGTCTTCGGGATCCAGCTCATCAAGGATCTCGTTGTAAGAAACCACCGCGGCACCCTTGGTCCAGGTCACGTACCCCGAATCCTGTTTCTCCGTCTCGGTCAGCACACGCAACAGGGTGGACTTACCGCTGCCGTTGGCACCGAGGATGACCATCCGGTTGCCGCGTCGCACCTCAAAACTGAGGTCGTTGAAGAGCGTCTTTTCCCCGTAGGACTTCGACAGTCCTTCGACCCGGCAAAGGGTGTCCTTGATGTGCAGGCCGCCATAGATCTCGGTGATGATCTTGTCCACGGGCCGCGGCGCGCGCGACTTCTTGATCTTGGAGAGCTTGTTGTCCAGGCCCTTGCTGGCTGCCTTGGCCGCCTCGCGGCGGTCAGAGATTCCCTCGGCTTCAAAGGCCAGAAGCTCGGATTCGTGGACGAATTGCGACTCGAGGGTCTTGAGCTTGAATTGCTTGGCCACCACGTATTCTGCGAAGTTTCCCGGGTATTCGTGGAGGTGGAAGTTCTCGACCTCGATGATCCTTGTGACCACCGAATCCAGGAACTTGCGGTCGTGCGAAACGATGATGGCCGCACCCTTGAATGACTTGAACCAGTTTTCGAGCCATTCGACGCCTGCGACATCGAGGAAGTTGGTCGGCTCATCCAGCAAGAGGACATCCGGGTCCTCGAGCAGGATCTTCGCCAGTGCGGCACGGTTGCGCCATCCGCCTGAGAGGGAATCAATGGAGCAAATCCTGTGGGCCTCGTCAAAGCCCAGCTTGGTAAGTACGGTGTCTATGGAACGGGGGTAATCCCAACCATCTAGTCGATCCATGGATTCGAAGAGCTCGGACTGGCGGTGGATCAACCGATCCATTTCGTCGGCCTTGGGATCGGCGGCAATGGCAGTATCGATCTCGGCGAGTTCCGCCTCGATGGTCTTGACTTCCGCAAAGAGTTCGTCGAGCACCTCTGAGATGGTCGAAGCTCCATTGAGTTCTGAGAACTGGGAGAAATAGCCGATCTTGGTTCCCAACTCCACCGCCACCGTGCCGGTGTCCGGTTCCACCTGGTCAAGGATCAGCTTCAGCAAGGTTGACTTGCCCGAACCGTTCCTGCCGATAAGACCGACACGGTCCCCCGCCTCTAGCTTGAAAAACGCCTCGCGCAGGATCGGGTTGTTTTCGAATCGCACGCTGACATCGTTTAGCCGGATCAAGCTCATGGTGGTGTGGTCCTATCAGGAGAATCGGTGGTGGAGAGATGGGCACGTTCCCCCCGACGGGGTCCGCTCGGTGAACTAGACACGAGTCGATACCGCGAAACACCACCACCGATTCTACAAGGCCAGGCACAGCGCTCCCGGCGGAGCAGTCTGCACGGCCGAACATGGTGGCGCGTTTCATGGTCCAATGCCAGACTGGACACAGGAGGCGTGCCGTGTCTGCAAACGAATTCACCGGTTCACGCGACAGTTCTGCCCACGAACAACTGGTCTGGGACTACGTCGAGTCATTGCCGACCAGCGAGATCGACAAGATCATCGGGCGCGCAGAGCGCAAGGTCGAGAAAATCGCCTACGGCATGTTGATGGCCGGACGTCCCATCAACCTCGAGATCCGCAAGAAGCTCATTCAATCCGCCATCCTGCGCGAGCTGAACACCCGCGCAGGATGACCCCCGTCACGTTTCTTCTCTCTCGGGAACGCAACGAAGGCCTACTTGACCAGCGGAGCTCCGGTCCCGTAATTCCCGTACGTCTCCACGTGGATATGGTCGAGGTGCAACGTCGTATCGTTCCACATGTTCACGAACTGCTGCCCGTACTTGCCGGACTTCGAGTATTCTTCCCAGCCCTTGCTGGGGCCGAGCCAGATCTTGTCCTGCCAGATCAGGTAGCTGATCCCGAGTGACTTGCGGTTCGCGATAAGGAAGCGTGCAATCTCGTCACCGTTCTTGACGCCTTGGGCACTCTTGTAGTCCTTAATCATGAGGTCGGTCGCGCGGCCACTGCTGTGCCCGACGGAACCGGCACGAACGCCGCCATAGGAAGACACGTAGCCCGCATACCGCTTCTTCACCGCAGCATTGACCGCCACTGTATCCGGTTGGAGCGTGGCCACGACGGTCTTGGACAGGTAGTCCTCACTCATCCACCCGGTGCCCAGGCTGGTGACCACGCGGGCCCAGCCGTAGCTGGAATTCAGGTAGGTGACCCGGTCGCCGGCCTGCACCACGCCCAAGACCGGGTGCACTATCGAGTTTCCCGTGCGCAGGTTCACGTTGCCGGTGGCCCATCGGTACTGGGTCGTGACCGGTGCCGATGGTGCCAAGGTGGAGAGATAAATTGCGCTTACCCAGCCGGTGCCCTTGCTGGTCTTGACATTGGCCCAGCCGCCCGAGGATTGCCCGAGCAGGGTCTTCTCGCCCCGGGGCACGACTCCAAGAGAGCCGTGGTTGATTCCAGGACCCGAGCGGAGATTGAGATTCGCCGTGGTCCAGCGCGGGGCACTGAAGGTGACTGCATCGGGCTTCGGTGGGGTCGGCTTCACGACAGGCGGCTTTGGCGTCGCTGTCGAGAGATAGTATTCGCTCACCCAGCCGGTGCCCTTGCTGGTCTTGACGTTGGCCCAGCCGCCCGAGGATCGCCCGAGTAGCACCCGCTCACCTTTGGGAACCACTCCGAGGGAAAGTGTGTTGGTCCCGGGACCCGACCGGAGATTGACGTTTGCGGTGGTCCACCGCGGAACGTTGAATGACACCGAAGGCTTGATGGCGGCGTTGGAGAGCTTGCTGGACTGCATCCAGCCGATCCCGGCACTGGTGCGCACTTGCTGCCACGAACCCGAGGTCCGCAGCCACTGGATTCTCGTGTTGTTCGAAAGAGTGGCAATCTTCTTGC